>CAZVNY010000049.1:0-10335 GCA_964628785.1 uncultured Thiobacillus sp. | reverse complement strand
GGGGTCAGGGTGATGGGGGGCGTGGGGGAGACCTCCCGAACCTTGAAGACGTTGATGCCGAAGGTCTCGTTGCTGCCCAGGGAGAACAGCAGCAGTTCCATCTTGTTGGAGCCTGCCAGTTTCGTGCGGCCATCGATGTTTTCCAGGAGCTGGGCGGAATCCAGAGCGTTCATGGTGGGACTTTCTGGTCATTTGAGCATGCGGTTGAGGACTTCGGCCAGGCGATGGGGCTCAAATTTCGGTACATATTCATCCACGCCTACGGACAAGCCCAGCTGCTTGTTGGCCTCCGAGGAGAGTGAGGAGTGCATCAGCACGGGGATGCCGGCAAAGCGGGGATCGGTCTTCACGTTCTTGGTCAGGACGTAGCCATCCATTTCCGGCATTTCCACGTCCGTGAGCACCAGTTGCACCATGTCAGTGACCGCGCGCCCAGCGATGTCGGCCTGGGCCGCGATCTTCTGTAGCGCATCCCAGGCCTGGCGGCCATTCATGGCAGAAATACCATTTACACCCAGGGCCTCCAGGGTGCGCTCCACCTGCTTGCGCGCCACGGAAGAGTCGTCGGCATAGAACACGGTGCGGTTGGTTTTTTCCAGGGGAGTCAGGTTGGCGAACAGATGGTTGTCGTCTTCCTGGGTGGTGTCGGCCAGGATCTTCTCCACGTCCAGCATCATCACCAAACGCTTGTCGCGCAGCTCGGTGACCGCCGTCACCAGACCCCCCATGCGGGCCACCAGCATGCCCGGCGGAACCTTCATCTCGGCCCAGTCCAGGCGCAGGATGGTGTCCACCTCACCCACCAGGAAACCCTGGGTATGACCGTTGTATTCCGTGACGATCATGATGGAGGGGGCCGTGTCCGTGGAAATGCCGATGTATTTGGCCAGATCCACCACGGGCACCAGCGCACCTCGCAGGCTCACCATGCCCTCCACGGCATTGGGCATGTCCGGGGCCCGGGTGATTTCCGGGATGCGCATCACCTCCCGGACCTTGAACACATTGATGCCGAAGGTCTCCGTGCGTCCGCTACCCATGTCCGTGCCCAGAGTGAAAAGCAGTATCTCCAGCTTGTTCGCCCCGGCAAGCCGGGTGCGGGCATCGATGCGTCTGAGCAGTTCCGACATGGTGGCCTCGTGGTATACGGGAGATCCTCGGGGGACCGATTCTTACGGCCCCATCATCGACAGTGGGGGCCAAAACTTTAGTTTGCAGCTGTGAAACCCTGTCAGAACAATGCTTTAATATCCACGGCCCATGTTGCCCGTTCACGCCATGACTCCCCCCCCCAATGACGATGCACAGCTGCGCCAGGCCTTTGCATTGTTTAGCGAGACTTCGGAAAAGCTGGCCGAGGCCTATCAGGAGCTGCAAGCCCAGGTGGGTCGCCTCACCAGCGAACTGGCCGCGGCCAATGGCGAATTGGCCCGGCGGGAACGCCTGTCCGTCCTGGGGGAGATGTCGGCCCAGATGGCCCATCAACTGCGCACCCCCCTGGCCACCGCCCTGCTCTATGTGAGCCAGCTGGCCCGTCCCCAGCTCCAGGAGGATGATCGTCTGCGCTTTGCCGACAAGACCCTGGGGCGCCTGCGCCACTTGGAACGCCTGATCCAGGACATGCTGTTGTTCGTCAAGGGTGGCCAGGGCAGCGCCAGCACCTTTGCCATCGCCGATCTGCTGGAGGAGGTGCGTCAGAGTGTGGAACCACAGCTGGCAGGCAAGGCGGTGAGCCTGGGCATGAGCGGTCTGCAGGGGAGCGCATTTCTGGCCGGAGATCACCAGGCCATCCTGGGGGCCCTCATCAATCTGCTGGAGAATGCCCTGCAGGCCTCTGCGCCGGGGGGCAGGATCACCCTCACGGTGACGGGACAGAGCAGTCCCTACGCGGCCTTCCGCGTTGAAGACGATGGTGTCGGCATCCCGGAGTCTGCTCGGGAGCGCCTCTTCGAAGCATTCTTTACCACCCGCAGCGAAGGCAGCGGCCTGGGCCTGGCCATCGTGCGCCAGGTTGCGGATGCCCATGGTGGCTGGGTGGAGTGGAGTCCCAGGACGGAGGGGGGCAGCTGTTTCCAGCTCTACCTGCCCTTTGCCCCGGCGGAGCAGGGCCATGGCTGAGGCCCTGCCCATCCTAGTGGTGGAGGACGACGGCCCCCTGCGGGAGGCCTTGAGCGATACCCTGGAACTGGCCGGTTACGGGGTGATGACGGCGCCGGACGCGGAACAGGCCCTGGCCTGGCTGGACAAGGCCACACCGGGCCTGGTGCTCTCGGATGTACAGATGCCGGGTATGGATGGCCATGACCTGCTGCGCAACATCAAGGCCCGCTGGCCGGAGATCCCGGTGCTGATCATGACGGCTTACGGGCAGATCGAACGGGCCGTGGAGGCCATGCGCGAGGGGGCTGCGGATTATCTGCCCAAGCCCTTCGAAGCGGAGCGCCTGCTGAGCACGGTGGCCAGATATTTTCGTGTCAGCCGCGGGCCGGGTGAGGCGGGCATGGTGGCCCGGGACCCTGCCAGCGTGGCCCTGCTGGAGCTGGCCAGACGGGTGGCGGCCACGGATACCAGTGTGTTGCTCACCGGGGAGTCCGGCACTGGCAAGGAGGTCTTTGCGCGTTACATCCACCAACATTCCGCCCGTCGTGCGGGGCCCTTCGTGGCGGTGAACTGCGCGGCCATCCCGGAAAACCTCCTGGAATCCGTGTTGTTCGGGCACGAAAAAGGGGCCTTTACCGGTGCGGCTGCCAGCCAGGCGGGCAAATTCGAACAGGCCAACGCCGGCGTCCTGTTGCTGGACGAGATTGCCGAACTGCCCCTGGACCTGCAGGCCAAGCTGTTGCGGGTCCTGCAGGAACGGGAAGTGGAACGGGTGGGGGGGCGCACGTCGGTGGCCCTGGATGTGCGGGTCATGGCCGCCACCAACCGGGATCTGGGGGGCTGGGTGCGGGAAGGGCGTTTTCGCGAGGATCTCTACTACCGGCTCAACGTCTTTCCCCTGGAAATACCGCCCCTGCGCGCCCGGCGGGGTGATATTGCCGCCCTGGCCGAGCATTTTCTGCAACGCTTCGAGACTGTGGTGGGCAGGCGGGACTATGGCCTGTCTGCTGCGGCCCTGGCTGAATTGACGCTCTATGACTGGCCCGGTAACATCCGTGAGCTATGTAACGTGGTGCAAAGGGCCATGGTTTTGGCACCTGGTGCAGAGATCGGACCCGAACATCTCATGTTGCCACGCCAGTCGCTCCCGTCCCCTTCCCGGCCTCATGCCCGGTCCGCTGGCAGCCACCAGACAGACCTGGGGCTCAAGGATCTGGAACGGGAGACGATTCTGCAGACATTGCGCCGCATGGATGGCTCACGCCGCCGTACGGCCGAGGCGTTGAGCATGAGTGAGCGGACCTTGCGACACAGGCTCAAGCAGTACCGCGAAGCAGGCTTTCTGGATGGAGACGACCTCCTATAATTCTGGAAAATGCGTGCGCGGCTCCGGGATGATGGGGTGCAGGAGGCAGGGCGATGAGCAATATCGATCAGATGGTGAACCAGTTACGCGCGGTTGCTGCCCAGGCAGCCGTTTCTCCTGTCTCCCCTGTCGCCGGCACCGCCGAGCCGGCGGGTACCCAGGACTTTGCCGCCCTGCTGAAATCGGCGCTGGATGAAGTCAACAGCGCCCAGCTGGATGCCCGCCAGCTGACCCGGCTGTTCGAGGTCGGCGATCCCGATGTCAACCTCCAGGATGTGGTGCTTTCCTTGCAGAAGGCCAGCCTGTCCTTCCAGACCATGGTACAGGTGCGCAACAAGCTGGTGACGGCCTACCAGGAAATCATGAACATGCAGGTCTGATCAGGGTCGGTTGACGGATGGCCCTAACGGCGCAGAACCTTTTCCAAAACTTTTCCTACCGTTTCAATCAGTTGCCCGCCTCCCGCAAGATGGGGCTGGCGGCAGCCGTGGCTGCGGCCATCGCGCTGATCGTGGGGCTGTTTCTGTGGTCCGGCAGTCCCGACTACCGGGTCCTGTTTGCCAATCTTTCCGAGAAGGACGCCGGTGCGGTCACTGCCAGCCTGCAGCAGATGAACGTGCCCTACAAGACCCAGGCCGGCGGCACCCTGCTGGTACCCGGGGACCAGGTCTATGACCTGCGCTTCAAACTGGCCGCCCAGGGTCTGCCCAAGGGCGGGGCCGTGGGCTTTGAGCTCATGGATACGGGCAAGCTGGGCATGACCCAGTTTCAGGAACAGGTGACCTATCAGCGCGGTCTTGAAGGCGAGCTCTCGCGCACCATTCAGTCCCTGTCCCCCGTGGAGAGCGCCCGGGTGCATCTGGCCATCCCCAAGCCCTCGGTGTTCATCCGCGATCGCCAGGCACCCTCCGCCTCGGTACTGGTCAACATGCACCCGGGACGGGTCCTGGATGCGGGCCAGGTCCAGTCCATCGTGCACCTGGTCTCCAGCAGCGTGCCCGAGTTGTCGCCGGCCAATGTCACCGTGGTGGACCAGGCAGGCAATCTGCTCACTGGGCGCAAGGAAGCGGGAGCCATCAAGGGCCTGGACGCGGGTCAGCTGGACTATGTGCGCCAGATGGAGGGTTATTACGCCTCCCGCATCGAGGCCATCGTCTCGCCCATCGTGGGACAGGGCAATGTCAAGGCCGAGGTCCGGGCAGACCTGGATTTTTCTGAATCCGAGGCCACCAGTGAGACCTATCGGCCCAACCCCACGCCGGAGACCCAGGCCATCCGCAGCCAGCAATCCCTGCAGGACATCAATGCCACCGATACCCAGGCCCAGGGGGTGCCCGGTGCCCTGAGCAACCAGCCCCCGGGACCGGTGACCGCACCCACCACCGCACCTGCGGGGGCCAATGCAGGGTCCAATACGCCAGCCAATGCCGGCAGTGCTCAGGCCGGTGTGAGTCAGGCCGGGCGCAGGGAAGGCACGGTGAACTTCGAGCTGGACAAGACCATTCGCCATACCAAGGACCCGGTGGGTCGCATCAAGCGCCTGTCCGTGGCCGTGGTGGTGAACTATCGTGCGGCCAGCCCGGGACCGGGCGGTGAGCCCGGCAAACCCACGCCCCTGACCGCCCCGGAGCTGGAGCAGATCAACAACCTGGTCAAGGAGACCATGGGCTACAGCCAGGAGCGGGGAGACACGGTGAATGTGGTGAACGCGGCCTTCACGGAAAGTCGCGCGGAAATGGACATTCCCCTGTGGAAGGACCCGGAAACCCTGTCCATGTCCAAGTCCCTGTTGAAAAACCTGCTGGTCTTCGCTCTGGCCTTCTATCTGGTATTCGGTGTGTTGCGGCCCTTGCTGCGGGACCTGTTGAAGCCGGTGGAAGGGGGCCTGCCCGAGGGCCGCCAGCCTGCTGCCGGAGGCGATGTCCCGGGTGGCCCGGGCATGACCTACCCGCACAGTGAAGAGTCCTACGCCGAGAGCCTGGCCAGGGTGAAGGATTTTGCCAAGGCCAACCCCCAGGTCACGGCAGAAATCATCCGGGAATGGATGACCAAGGAATGAGCGAGCAAAGCGTCAACGATTGCGCCATCCTCATGCTGGCCCTGGGTCATGAGGAAGCTGCGGAGGTGTTCAAGTACCTGGGCCCCAAGGAGGTGCAAAAGCTGGGCACGGCCATGACCACCGTGCAAAACGTGAGTCGCGAGAAGATGGGTGTAGTGCTGGACAACTTCCAGAGCGAGACCGAAGGCCGTGTCAATCTTGGGAACTCGAATGAGTACATCCGCTCCGTGCTGATCAAGGCCCTGGGGGATGACAAGGCCGCCCACCTCATCGATCGCATCCTGCAGGGCAAGGAAAGCGCCGGCATCGAAAGCCTGAAATGGATGGATGCGGACAGCGTGGCCGAGATGATCCGCAACGAGCATCCCCAGATCATCGCCACCATCATGTCCCATCTGGAGCGGGATCACGCCAGCGAAATCCTGAATCTGCTGCCGGAGCGCCTGCGCAACGATGTCATGCTGCGCATCGCCACCCTGGAAGGGGTACAGCCCGTGGCCATGCGGGAGCTGAACGAGGTCCTCTCCCAGCTCCTGTCCCGAGGCGAAGTGAGCAAGAAAAGCTCCCTGGGGGGGGTGAAGACGGCGGCAGACATCCTCAACTACATGGGCGGCACTGTGGAGGCCTCGGTGCTGGCCAATATCCGTGAGTACGACGCGGACCTGGCCCAGAAGATCCAGGATCAGATGTTCATCTTCGACAACATCAACGATCTGGATGATCGCTCCGTACAGCTGCTGCTGCGGGAAGTGCAGTCCGAGACCCTCATCATCGCCCTCAAGGGCACCTCCCAGGAACTCAAGGACAAGATCTTCAGCAACATGTCCACCCGAGCGGCCGAGGCCCTGAGGGAGGATCTGGAAGCCAAGGGCCCGGTGCGTCTGTCCGAGGTGGAGGCGGAACAGAAGGAGATCCTGAAGGTCGTGCGCAAACTGGTGGACGAGGGCCAGATCGCCCTGGGGGGCAAAGGCGGGGAAGAGGGATTGGTGGAATAATCCTTCCACGATCGTCTGCCAGCGTCCCTCTGCCACCAAGACATGTCCAAGGTCATACCCAAGGAGCAGCTCACCGCCTACCAGCGCTGGGAGCTGGCGGCCTTCGAGGAGGGGAGCGACAGGGATTCCACTCTGGAGGGCCTGCTGGCCGCTCAGGGCAGTCAGCAGGGCGAAGACCAGGGGATGTCGCTGAATCTGCCCACGGCGGAGGACCTGGAACGTATCCAACAGGAAGCCTGGCAGGAAGGCTACGGCCTGGGCCGGGAAGAGGGTTATAAGTCGGGCTTCGAGCTTGGCCACCAGGATGCGGAGAAGTACCTGCGCCAGTTGCGTGCCCTGAGCGAAGCCCTGGAGGTGCAGCGCGTCCGCCAGGACGAGGCGGTGGCCCGGGAGGTGCTGGCCCTGGCCTTGGTGGTGGCCCGCCAGCTGGTGGGTACCAGCCTCAGGGTCAAGCCGGAGTTGATCCTGGAGACCATCCGTGAGGCCCTGTTGTCCCTGCCCACCCTGAACGGGCATTACCGGGTCTTCGTGCACCCGGACAGTGCCCAGGTGGTGCGGGACTGGCTGACCCAGGAACACGGTCATCTGTCCTGGCGTCTGGTGGAGGATTCCCAGATGGAAGCCGGCAGCTTTCGCTTTGAAAGTGCCCACAGCGAACTGGATGCCTCCATGCCGGCGCGCTGGCGGGAGATTGCCGAATGCCTGGGTACCAACCTGGAATGGCTGGAGTAAATCTCGCCACCCATCTGCGCACTTATCTGCGGGACTGCCAGGAGGCGGTGACCCAGATCACCCCCTGGCGCACCAGTGGCCGCCTCACCCGCGTGGCTGGCCTGGTCATGGAGGCCTCCGGCCTGAAGCTGGCCACTGGGGTGTCCTGCCGCGTGGTCATGCCCGGGGGCCAGGAGGTGGATGCGGAAGTGGTGGGCTTCTCCGGCGAGCGCTTGTTCCTCATGCCGGCCACGGATGTGTATGGCCTGGCCCCCGGGGCCCAGGTGGAGATCGCCAGCTCCTGCAACTTTGATCCCCCGGTCATCACCCGTCCCTTCGTGCGACGCCGACGCATCGAGGACCGCATCCGCCAGGTGGCCGTGGGACCCGAACTGCTGGGCCGGGTCATCGATGGCGCGGGCCGCCCCCTGGATCGCCTGGGACCGGTGGAGGCCTCCCGTCGGGCCCCCCTCTATGCCCGTCCCTTCAATCCCATGGAGCGGGAGCCCATCACGGAAGTGCTGGATGTGGGGGTGCGGGCCATCAACGCCCTGCTCACCGTGGGACGGGGTCAGCGCATGGGCCTGTTTGCCGGCAGTGGCGTGGGCAAGTCCATGTTGCTGGGCATGATGGCCCGCTATACCGAGGCAGACGTGGTGGTGGTGGGCCTCATCGGCGAGCGGGGCCGGGAAGTCAAGGACTTCATCGAGAACATCCTGGGCAAGGACGGCTTGCGCCGTGCCGTGGTGGTGGCGGCACCGGCGGATTCGCCGCCCTTGTTGCGCCTGCACGGCGCCGCTTATGCCACGGCCATCGCGGAATATTTCCGCGACCAGGGCATGCAGGTCCTGCTCATCATGGATTCCCTCACCCGCTATGCCCAGGCCCAGCGGGAGATCGCCCTGGCCGTGGGGGAACCCCCGGCCACCAAGGGTTATCCGCCTTCGGTCTTTGCCAAGCTGCCCCAGCTGGTGGAAAGGGCGGGCAACGGGCGCAAGGATGGCGGCTCCATCACCGCCTTCTACACCGTGCTCATGGAAGGGGACGACCAGCAGGATCCGGTGGCGGATGCCGCCCGGGCCATCCTGGATGGCCACGTGGTGCTCTCACGCCAGCTGGCGGATCAGGGCCATTACCCGGCCATCGATATCGAGGCCTCCATCTCCCGGGCCATCACGGAATTATTGCGCCGCCAGGAGATGGACGGCGTACGCCGCTTCAAGTCCATGTATGCCCGTTATCAGCGCAGCCGGGACCTGATCACCATCGGCGCTTACAGCAAGGGCAGCGATCCCCAGCTGGATGAAGCCATTGCCCTGTACCCCCGCATGGAGCAGTTCCTGATGCAGGATTTTCAGGATAAGGAGGAATACGCCCACAGTCGCAGCGGGCTTGCGGCGCTCTTTGCCGCAAGTCCGCATGCCAGGCCCTGAACGAAAATACCGGCCTGCAGGCCGGTACTTGGGGAAACGCTGATTGAATCCGTCATCGCGGGGAGCGGAGTGACGTGGCGATCCAGGGTTTTACACCGTCTGGCTTGCCGCGCTGCGCGCGCAAGGACGGCAATGGATTTGTTCGGCGTTTCCTCGGAGTGTTTCTGTGGGTCTGCAGGAGTAGGTCAAGCGCTCAATTGCCTTCCCGGGACTTCTTGGCCAGCTTGGCCCAAAGGAACAGACCCATGGCGATGAGAAAGCCGATGGTGAACAGGCTCAACAGACCGATGGGGTGTTTGAACAACAAGGTCATCACAGCTTCCATTAGTGCGCTCCTTTTTCTGTCCCTGTAGGGGGAGGGGTTGAGGTGTTAGTGGCCAGCGCCTTCAGTTCCAGGGTGCCGGTGAAAGGGGCTGTCCATTGGCCCGTGATGCGCCAGGATTGATCCTCGGCGGCCAATATCATCATGCGCCGACCGCTGCCCAGATCAGGCAGCGAGGCGACATAGTTGCCGCTGGCGTCCTGATAGAGGAGCAGTTGCATATCCAGCTCTTCCCGGGTGGGGTGATGGATGGACAGCCGCAGACGCTCGGGTGGGGCGACTTCCTGGCCCAGCAGGCGGGTGGTGAGCATGCCGTTGTGCAGCGTCATACGGGCGCGCAAGCCCTGCCGGGCGGCGGCCAGATCCGCGGATGTGGCCTTTTGCACCATGACCAGGCCTTCCTTGCGAAAGCTGGTGTCGACCAGGGTGTCGGCCTCATGGGCGGCGATGAAATAGGTGGTGAAGCCCGCGATCACCGCCGTTGCCGGCAGCCCGGCCACCAACCAGACCATGGGCTCCTTCCACCAGGGCCGTGGTGTTTCATCCACTGTCATCATCCGGCCGCCTATTTGAGAAAACTGGATTTGGCTTCGCGCACGATGGAGGGATCATCCTCGGCGGCAATGCTGAATGCGATGGGTTGCGTCGGTCGCTTGAGCGTGTGCCGTTCTGCGCTCAGCACCACGTTGACGTTGGTGGTGCCCAGGGCTGGAATGTCCACCGTGTTCTCATTGAGCATGCGCAGGCCGTCGATACCGCTGACATCGATGACGTAACGGTGGGGCTTGCCGTCCATGTTGATGATGCGCAACTGGTACAGGTTCTCGATATTGCCATCGGCGGCCTCCCGGGACAGGGTCAGACGATCCCGCAAAACGTCCACGTGCATGGGGATGCGCTTGACCAGGGTGTAGACGAAGGCGATGGAGATGGCGGCGACGATGGCGATGTAAAACAGGGTGCGGGGCCGGAACACGTGCTTCTTGATCTCCGCATCCGGGTATTTGCCATCGATGGCATTCTGCGTGGAGTAGCGGATCAGACCCTTGGGATAGCCCATCTTGTCCATGACCTGGTCGCAGGCATCGATACAGGCAGCACAGCCGATGCACATGTATTGCAGGCCGTTGCGGATGTCGATGCCGGTGGGACAGACCTGCACACAGATGCTGCAGTCCACACAATCCCCCAGGCCCTGGGCCTTGTAGTCAGAGCCCTTCCTGCGGGGACCCCGGCCCTCACCCCGACGATAGTCATAGGTGATGATCAGGGTATCCGGATCGAACATCACACTCTGGAAGCGGGCGTAGGGGCACATGTACTTGCACACCTGCTCGCGCATGAAGCCG
>CAZVNY010000048.1:0-10364 GCA_964628785.1 uncultured Thiobacillus sp. | reverse complement strand
CCTGGCGCTGGCCCAGGGTGTAGTACATGAGGCCCTGGTGCTGCCCCACCACCCGGCCTTCGGGGGTGAGGATCTCACCGGGTTGGGCAGGCAGATAGCGTTGCAGGAATTCCCGGAAGGGGCGCTCGCCGATGAAGCAGATGCCGGTGCTGTCCTTCTTGTCCGCCACCGGCAGCCCAATGCGACGGGCCAGTTCCCGCACCCGGGTCTTCTCCAGCTCGCCGATGGGGAACAGGGCGCGCTGGATCTGCTGCTGGTTCAGGCGGTAGAGGAAATAGCTCTGGTCCTTGCCCCCATCCAGGCCCTTGAGCAGGCGGCGCCGGGGGTAGCCCCCCGCCAGCCGGGCGTAGTGGCCGGTGGCAATGTGCTCTGCCCCCAGGCTGAGGGCATGCTCCAGAAAGGCCTTGAACTTGATCTCGGCGTTGCACAGCACATCCGGGTTGGGGGTGCGCCCGGCCTGGCATTCCTGCAGGAAGTAGGCGAAGACCCGGTCCTGGTATTCCCGGCTGAAGTTCACCAGGCTCACTTCCATACCCAGCACCTGGGCCACGGCCAGCACGTCCTGGTAGTCCTGGGCAATGGGGCAGTCTTCCTCCAGGTCGTCCGCCTCCCAGTTCTTCATGAACACGCCCTGGACGCTGTGACCCTGCTCCTGCAACAGCCAGGCCGCCACGGCGGAATCCACGCCGCCGGAGAGGCCCACGACCACGTGACTCATGCGCCCCCTGCCAGCCCGGGGATGGGCTCGTTGAGCAGCTCCAGGGGATAGCTGCGCCCCGCCAGGTAGTCCGCCAGGCAGCGGGCCAACAAGGGGCTGCGATGGCGTGGGGCATTGGCGCGTATTTCCTCCGGGCCCAGCCACAGGGTGCGCAGGATGCCCTCATCCAGCCGGGCATGGGGATCGAAACCGGTCAACTCACCGGTGAAGGCAAAACGCAGGAAGGTCTGCTCCTTGCGGGGATGGACCCAGCGGTATATCCCCAGCAGGGCCCGGGGTTCGAAGTGATGCGCGGTCTCCTCGAAGACCTCCCGTCGCACGGCCTGCAACAGGCTCTCCCCCGCCTCCAGGTGTCCGGCGGGCTGGTTCAGGCGCAGGCCCTCGTCGGTCTCCTCCTCCACCAGCAGGAAGCGGCCCCGGTCCTCGATGACCGCGGCCACCACCACATGGGGTTTCCACACCTGCACACTCACAGGGGCTTGCCCCACAGGTCGTAGTCGTCGGAGCGGGTGATGCGCACCCGCACGAAGTCGCCGGGCTTGAGGCCCCGGCCCTGGGCGATGTGCACCACGCCGTCGATCTCCGGGGCGTCGGCGTGGCTGCGGGCGATGGCCCGGCCCCGGCTTGCTTCGTCCACCAGCACGGTCATCTCCCGGCCCAGCCGGGTCTTCAGACGGGCCGCGCTGATATCGGCCTGGACGTGCATGAAGCGGGCCAGACGATCCTGCTGGATGTCCGGGTCCACCGGGTCCGGCAGGGCGTTGGCCGTAGCCCCCTCCACCGGCGAATAGGCGAAGGCCCCCACCCGATCCAGCTGGGCCGCCTCCAGGAAATCCAGGAGTTCGTCGAAATCCGCCTCCGTCTCTCCGGGGAAGCCCACGATGAAGGTGCTGCGGATGGCCAGGTCAGGGCAGATTTGACGCCACTTCTCGATGCGTCGCAGGACGTTCTCGGCATGGGCGGGGCGCCGCATGGCCTTGAGGATGCGCGGGCTGGCATGCTGGAAGGGCACGTCCAGATAGGGCAACAGCTTGCCCTCGGCCATGAGGGGCAGCACGTCGTCCACGCTGGGATAGGGATAGACGTAATGCAGGCGCACCCAGATACCCAGCCTGGCCAGCTCCTGCACCAGCTCCAGAAGACGGGTCTTCAGCGGCCGGCCGTTGTGAAAGCCGGTACGGTATTTCAGGTCCACGCCATAGGCGCTGGTGTCCTGGGAGATCACCAGCAGCTCCTTCACCCCGGCCCCCACCAGGGCCTCGGCCTCCTGCAGCACCTCGCCCATGGGCCGGGACACCAGCCCCCCCCGCAGGCTGGGGATGATGCAGAAGCTGCAGCGGTGGTTGCACCCCTCGGAGATCTTCAGATAGGCATAGTGCCGGGGGGTGAGCTTGAGCCCGCCGGGGGGAATCAGGTCCGTATAGGGATCATGGGGTCTGGGCAGGTGGGCATGCACCGCCTGCATGACCTCCGCCGTGGCATGGGGTCCAGTGACCGCCAGCACGCTGGGATGGGCCGCCTTGATCACCGCTTCCCGGACCCCCAGGCAACCGGTGACGATGACCCGGCCGTTCTGCCGCAGGGCCTCGCCGATGGCGTCCAGACTCTCCGCCACGGCCTCGTCGATGAAGCCGCAGGTGTTCACCAGCACCAGGTCCGCATCCTGGTAGGTGGGCACGATGAGATAGCCCTCGGCCCGCAGCTGCGTGAGGATGCGCTCGGAGTCGTAGGCGTTCTTGGGACAGCCCAGGCTGACCAGGCCCACCTTGGGAATGGAATTCATGTCGGCAGCTTGTAATGCTCCTGGGTAAACAGATCGATGCCACAGCGCAGATCCTGCACCCAGTCCAGAAAGGTGTTGATGGCCTCAGGTCCCTTGAACCAGCGGCCGTGCTGGGGCACCAGCATGTCCACCTGCATGCCCCGTACCATGCTGACCCAGAAACGGCATACCTTGTTGGAGACCATGTAGCGGCGGTGAAAGGCCTCCATCTTGGGCAGGTGGGCGATGCACTGGCTCTTGCTGGTGATGGGCTCGGGCACGCTGTCGTGGTGCACCAGGGAGGCCCCCATGTCACCGGAAAACAGGATCCTGGATTTGCTGTCGTAGAACTGGAAATTGCCCTCGGCATGCAGAAAATGGGCCGGCACGGCCGTGATCTGGCTGTCCCGCATGGGGATCACCAGACCCGCGTCGGGAATGCCCAGGATGCGGCCCTCGGTGCGGCTGAGGGTGCAAAAGTGGGGAATGAAGCGTTCCCATAGGGAGGACACCAGTACCGTACACGCCGTGGCGGCCAGCCACTTGTTCAGGGAGGCGATGATGTCCGGGTCCTGATGGGAGGCGAAGATGTACTTCAGGTTCTTGAAGGGGAAGTGTCTCTGCATGCCCATGATGAGGGCGTTGTAGGTCATGTTGCCCGCCGGATCGATGAGGGCCCCCTCCCCGTCGGAGACGATGAGGAACTGGTTGGCCTGCACCGCCGCCATATCGGCATCTACCAGATCGTTGAACATCAGACAGACGTGCTTGCCGTCGTTGTACAGTTCAATTGACATGTTTTTCTACCTATATCCGTCCCTGCCTGAGCAGTCTCATGTATATCCTGGCCATCGGCTATGCCCATGTGATTCCAGGATCCATGCCCCTCTTGCTCTCGATCAAGCATAACTGCATCGCTCCGATTGCTAGCTGACAGCTGCCGGCCGGAGCGAAAGTGGCCGGACGGGATGCGCACCCGCTGGAAGACGACGCCTTCGCACGACGCACTCCGACAGCCTGCTAGACCAGAAACACGAAGGTCCCCAGCACGGCAGAGAGCAGCAGGCTGCTGGCCAGCGGCAGGACGAAGCGGCCGTAACGGCTGCGAATTTCAAAGTCGCCCGGCAGGCGGCGCATACCCAGACCCCGCAGGACATGTGACAGGAGTCCGCTGAGCAGCAACGCCAGGATCAGGGTGAACAGCCATTTCAACATGGCGGGTTCCTAGCGGCCCCGGGTTTTGCCTGGGGGGCGTCGGCCAGCGGAATGGCCCGTCTTGTCTGCAGGTGGTTTGCGGGGTGGGCGGAAGGCGTTGCTCCGGCCCTGTTCCTCCTGCCCCCGGCTCTTGCGTGCCGTACCCCTCCTGGGAGGAGCCTTTTCCAGACCACACCACTGCATGAGGGCTGCCACGTCCCGTTCCGTTAGCTCTTCCCGCATGCCCCGCTTGAGACGGGAGGGCAAGGCAATGGGGCCATAACGCACGCGGATGAGACGGCTCACGGTGAGGCCCAGATGCTCGAACAGTCGCCGTACCTCCCGGTTGCGCCCCTCCAGGATGACCGCGTTGTACCACTGGTTCACCCCCTCCCCGCCACCCGGCACCAGGCTCTCCAGGTGGGCCCGGCCGTCTTCCAGTTCCACGCCCTGCACCAGGGCCTGGCTTTGTTCCGCGCTCAGACTGCCCAACACCCGCACGGCGTATTCCCGCTCCACCTGGTAGCGGGGATGGGACAGGCAGTTGGCCAGCTCGCCACTGGTGGTAAAGATGAGCAGGCCCTCGGTATTGATGTCCAGACGCCCCACACTCACCCAGCGCCCCCCCCGGATGTTGGGCAGATTGGCGAATACATTGGGGCGACCCTGGGGATCGTCCCGGGACACGATCTCACCTTCCGGCTTGTGGTAGAGCAACACCCGGGGCAGCTGTTTCTTCCACTGCAGGTGCACCAGGCGGCCATTCAGCTTCACCAGGTCCCCGGGCCGTACCCGCTCCCCCACCCGGGCAGGGCGGCCGTTGACGTTGACCCGACCCTCGGCGATGAGGGCTTCCATGTCACGACGGGAGCCCAGCCCGGCCGTGGACAGGGCCTTGTGCAGCTTCTCGCTCTGCTCCTCTGCCGCACTGTCCGGGGCGGATTTCGGGGGACGGCCTCTGGGGGAATATCGGGGCATAAGGGATGGTTGCCGGCAGACGTGGGGTAATGGGACAGCATTGTCCCAGATTAACGTGAAATTCGCGCGTGGCGAGACTTGGCCCCCCTCTCCCGTAAGTGGGTGGGGGAGAGGGAAACGTTCAAGGCGGTTCGCCGTTTCATGTCCCGGGGTGGTGAATCACCATGACCGTTGGACCGGCCTTGGCTGTCCGCCAGTGCCTACGGCTCCTGCCGAGCAGGTGCATGCCGGCGCGGGATATCAGGCGGGAAACACACCGGTGGAGAGGTAACGGTCTCCCCGGTCGCAGACGATGGACACGATCACGGCGTGCTCCACCTGGCGTGAGAGCTGCAGGGCCGCCCACAGGGCGCCGCCGGAGGAGATGCCGGCGAAGATGCCCTCTTCCCGGGCCAGGCGTCGGGTGCTGTCCTCGGCATCTGCCTGGCTCACGTAGATCATCTCGTCGATGCGGCTGAAGTCGCAGATCCGGGGCAGGTATTCCGGCGGCCATTTGCGAATACCGGGGATCTGGGCCCCTTCCGTGGGCTGCACCCCCACGATACGGATGGCCGGATTCATTTCCTTCAGATACCTGGAGCAGCCCATGATGGTACCCGTGGTGCCCATGCTGGAGACGAAGTGGGTGATCCTACCCTGGGTATCCCGCCAGATCTCCGGCCCCGTGGTCTCGTAATGGGCGGCGGGGTTGTCCACATTGGAAAACTGGTCCAGGAGTATGCCCCGGCCTTCCGCCACCAGCCTGTCCGCCAGATCCCGGGCCCCCTCCATGCCCGCTTCCCTGGAGGTCAGCAGCAGTTCGGCACCATAGGCCCGCATGGACTGGCGCCGCTCGATGGACAGGTGCTCCGGCATGATGAGGATCATGCGGTAGCCCTTCACCGCCGCGGCCATGGCCAGGGCGATGCCCGTATTGCCGCTGGTGGCCTCGATGAGGGTGTCCCCCGGCTTGATGCTGCCCCTGGCCTCCGCCTTGCTGATCATGGCCAGGGCCGGGCGATCCTTCACCGAACCTGCAGGATTGTTGCCCTCCAGTTTCACCAGTACCGTATTGCTGGTCTGTCCGGGCAGGTGCTTGAGGCGCACCAGGGGGGTGTTGCCCACCAGGTCTTCGATGGTTTTGTACATGACGGGGATAAGCGGTATGTGATGCGTGCCGTGGAATCTTCAGCTGCCTGCCGGGCCGCCGGCTTCAGTCCTGGCCGAACAGGTCCCGACTGAACACCTTGTCCGCCACGTCCCGGATCTCGTCGGTGATGCGGTTGGCGACGATGATGTCGGCGCGTTGCTTGAAGGCTGCCAGGTCGTTGACCACTTCGGAGTGGAAGAACTCGGGCTCTTCCAGCACCGGCTCGTAGACGATGACCGGGATGCCCTTGGCCTTGATGCGCTTCATGATGCCCTGGATACTGGAGGCGCGGAAGTTGTCCGAATCCGCTTTCATGATCAGGCGATAGACCCCTACCACCTTGGGCTGGCGGTGGATGATGCTGTCGGCGACGAAGTCCTTGCGGGTGGTGTTGGCGTCGACTATGGCACGGATCAGGTTCTGGGGCACCTCGGAATAGTTGGCCAGGAGCTGCTTGGTGTCCTTGGGCAGGCAGTAGCCGCCATAGCCGAAGGAGGGGTTGTTGTAATGGCTGCCGATGCGCGGGTCCAGGCACACGCCCTGGATTATCTGACGGGTGTCCAGGCCGTGGGTGGCGGCATAGGTGTCCAGCTCGTTGAAATAGGCCACGCGCATGGCCAGATAGGTGTTGGCGAAGAGCTTGATGGCCTCGGCTTCCGTGGAGTCGGTGAACAACACTGGGATGTCCTGCTTCACCGCCCCTTCCTGGAGCAGGCGGGCAAAGGCTTCCGCCCGGGCAGAGCGCTCGCCGACGATGATGCGGGAGGGATGCAGGTTGTCGTACAGGGCCTTGCCCTCGCGCAGGAACTCCGGCGAGAAGATCAGGTTGTCGCAGTTCATCTCCACCTTCAGGCTGGCGGTATAGCCTACCGGCACCGTGGACTTGATCACCATCACCGCCTGGGGATTGATGGCCAGCACGTCCCTGATCACCGCCTCCACGGAGCGGGTGTCGAAGTAGTTGGTCTCCGGGTCATAGTCCGTGGGGGTGGCGATGACCACGAAATCGGCGCCGGCATAGGCCTCCTGCCTGTCCAGGGTGGCGCGGAAATTCAGGGCCTTGTGCTGCAGAAAGTCCTGGATCTCCGCATCCACGATGGGGGATTCGCGCCGGTTCAGCCTGTCCACCTTCTCGGGCACGATGTCCAGTGCCACCACCTCGTGGTGTTGGGCCATGAGCACGGCATTGGACAAACCCACATAGCCGGTGCCGGCGATGGCAATTTTCATTCTTTGTCTCCCGTATAAAAGTCAGAGATTTCCCGGTTGATGTCCGCCAGGGCCGCCAAGGGGTCAGGGGCCTGGGTGATGGGACGGCCGATGACCAGATAATCCGCTCCCGCCGCCAGGGCCTGGGCCGGGGTCAGGATGCGGGTCTGATCCCCGGCGGCACTGCCCAGGGGCCGGATGCCGGGTGTGACCAGGGTGAAGCCCGAGCCTTCACTCTGGCGCAACAGGGTCGCCTCCCTGGCCGAGCACACCACACCGTCCAGACCTGCCTGTGCTGAAAGACGGGCCAGGCGCAACACCTGTGCCTCCGGTGTGACAGCCACACCAATGGCCTGCAGCGCCTCGGCCCCCATGCTGGTGAGCACGGTGACACCGATGAGCAGGGGACGGGGCCCGGGGCCGTCCGCCAAGGCCTCCCGTGCCGCGGCCAGCATGGTGGGCCCGCCACTGGCATGCACGTTCAGCATCCATACCCCCAGACGGGCAGCGGCCTTGCAGGCCTGGGCCACGGTATTGGGGATATCGTGGAATTTGAGATCCAGGAACACCGCATGCCCCTGCGCCACCAGTTCTTCCACGAAGGCGGGGCCTGCCGCCACGAAGAGTTCCTTGCCCACCTTGAGACGACAGGCGTCCGGGGACAAACGTCGTACCAGGGCCCGGGCCGAGGCTGCATCGGAATAATCCAGGGCGATGATGACGGGCCGCTCAGACATGTTCCCCCCGTTCCGGCGCAATGCTCTCCCAGCGGGCACAGGCCGGACACTGCCAGAAGAAGAGATGTGCCTTGAAGCCGCAATGGGCACAGCGGTAATAGGCCTCCCGGCTGACCTGACGATGCACCAGATCCTGGGCCAGCTGGTGTTCCACGCGCTGGTCCGCAGCCTCTGCCTGCAGGGCATTGCTGGCCTGCAGATAGTCGTCCAGCACCCGCAGGCCGGGGTTGCGCTTCAGTTCCGTCGCGGCCAGATCGCGGGCGGCCTGCCAGCCCCGGGTCTCCGCCACGGCCTGGAAGAGGATATGCAGCAGATCCCCGCTGGGGTGACGTTCCAGATAGGCGCTGAGCAAATCCAGACCGGCCTGGGTCCGTCCCAGGCGGACGTGGGCCTGGAACATGCGCTCCGCCACCAGGGGCAGGTAGGCCGGGTTGAGTTCCTCCACCCGCTGCCAGTGGCTGATGGCCAACTCGTCATTGCCGGCATGGGCCTCCAGATCCCCCAGCATGGACCAGGCCCGCGCCGAACGGCGATTCTGTGCCAGGGCCAGGTCCAGCTGCTGGCGGGCTGCATCTGTGTCCCCCTTGAGTAGGGCTGCAGAGGCCAATTCACAATGGAACTGGGCCACATCCGCATTCACCGTGGGGCAGCCCATTTTTTCCAGGCGAGCGGCGGTCTGGATGGCCGTCTCCCAGTCTTTGGTCAGGATCTGGATGTCCAGGAGATGGCGCAGGGCGTCCTGTACATGCACACCGGTCTCCAGGCGACGGAATACGGCCTCGGCCCGATCCAGCAGCCCCGCCTTGAAAAAGTCCAGGCCCAGTTCATACAAGGCCTTGTTGCGTGGATCCTGGGCCAGGTCCGGCCTGTCGAGCAGATTCTGATGGATGCGAATGGCCCGATCCAGCTCGCCCCGCCGGCGGAACAGGGCCCCCAGGGCAAAGCGCAGCTCCAGGGTGTCCGGGTCCATCCTGGTCACTTCCAGAAAGGCCTCGATGGCCTTGTCCGGCTGTTCGTTGATCAGGTAGTTCAGGCCCTTGAAATAGGCCCGGGGCACGGCCCGGGATTCGTGCATCACATGACGAATGTCGATGCGCGCCGCCACCCAGCCCAGGGCAAAAAACAAGGGGATCACCAACAGGTGCCAGGCTTCCAGTTCCATTGCCCGTCTCTATTCTGTCGGCGTGTGTTTGCGCAGGTTGCGCAATTCGCGGTGGTAACGGAGTAGACGCAGGCTGCACACCAGCAGACCCATGAGCAGACCGATGGCAAAGGCCACGAAGATGACCAGGGCCAGGGGGGCCTGCCATTCCATGCCCAGGAAGTAACGCAGGGTGACAAAGTCGCTGTTGCGCATTGCCAGGCCCAGCAGGAGCAGGAACAGGATCAGTTTGAGGGCAAAAAGCAAGGCGCGCACGGCAGGAGGATGGATGCAGGAAGGCCCGGGTGGCCGGGATTGTAGCGGTGAACGGCCTGCGCGGTCATGGCGTCATGGCCATAAAAAACGCCCACTCGTGTCGAGGGGCGTTTTTCGGTCATGACAAAGATGCAGTGCCAGGCTTCAGTCGTAGTCCACCCGATCGCGCAATTCCTTGCCCGCCTTGAAGTGAGGCACATATTTGCCCGCCACATGGACCTTCTCGCCGGTCTTGGGATTGCGTCCCACCCGGGGTGGTCTGAAATTCAGACTGAAACTGCCGAACCCACGGATCTCGATGCGCTGCCCGGACACCAGACTGACAGTCATGGCATCCAGGATGGTCTTCACCGCCAGTTCGGCATCCGTCACCACCAAATGGGGATGGCGCTCCGCCAGCCGAGCGATCAGCTCTGACTTGGTCATGGCGCCGCTTTCCATCATTCGGCGCTCTTGTCACCAAGCTTGGCCTTGAGCAGGGCGCCCAGGTTGGTGGTGCCGGTGGATTGCTCCGCCGCCAGCTTGCGCAGGGCGTCAGCCTGTTCCGCCGCGTCCTTGGACTTGATGGACAGGTTGATCTGACGGTTCTTGCGGTCGACGTTGATGATCACCGCCTCCACCGTATCACCTTCGTTCAGGTGGGTGCGGATATCCTCCACCCGCTCCCGGGAGACCTCGGAGGCGCGCAGGTAGGCCTCCACCTCGTCACCCAGCTGGATCACCGCACCCTTGGCATCCATGGACTTCACCGTACCGGAGACGATGCTGCCTTTGTCATGGGTGGCCACGTAGGCATTGAAGGGGTCGTTCTCCATCTGCTTGATACCCAGGGAGATGCGTTCCTTCTCCACGTCGATGGCCAGCACCACGGCCTCCACTTCCTCGCCCTTGCGGTAGTTGCGGATGGCCTCTTCGCCGGGCAGGCTCCAGGACAGGTCGGACAGGTGCACCAGGCCATCGATGCCACCGGGCAGGCCGATGAACACGCCGAAATCGGTGATGGACTTGATCTGGCCGGATACCTTGTCGCCCTTCTTGAAGTTCATGGCGAAATCGTCCCAGGGATTGGCCTTGCACTGCTTCATACCCAGGGAGATGCGGCGGCGATCCTCGTCGATCTCCAGCACCATGACCTCCACCTCGTCTCCCAGAGAGACCATCTTGGAGGGATTGACGTTCTTGTTGGTCCAGTCCATCTCGGAGACGTGCACCAGGCCCTC
>CAZVNY010000047.1:0-10489 GCA_964628785.1 uncultured Thiobacillus sp. | reverse complement strand
GTGCCATAGGTGGCGGGATTGACGGCTGCATTGGCCCACTGGGTGTACAGGTTGGGGTTCAACGGCGCCATCATCAGGTTGATGTTGGCCGGGTTCAGCGGCGCCAGGGCCCAGTTCAGGTACATGTTGGGGTTCAGGGTGTTCAGGGCCAGGTTCCAGGCGCGGGGATCCAGGGGGGCCATCATCCACTTCAGGTACATGTTGGGGTTGATGAAGGGCGCCAGGGCAGCCATGTAGAAGTTGGGATCCAGGCCGGCAGCCAGCCACTTCATGGCCACGGCGGGGTCAGCAAAGGCAGCGTAGGCCTTCAGGATGTCGGGGGACAGGCCAGCCTGTACCATCTTGGTGTAGGTGGCGGGATCCATGCTCTTCTGCATCATGATCAGGGAAGTGGCGGGATCCATCAGGTTGGTCATGGCGGCCACGGCAGCCTTGGGGTCCTGGGCGATCTGGGCAGCCTTGACCGGATCCAGCAGGGCAGAAGCGGTGGCTTCGGGGGTGGGCTGATCGGCGAAGGCCACTTGAGCCATCAGGGCCATGACGAGGGCAGAGATCTTTTTCATTGCAGTTGCTCCTTGAGGGGGGGGTTGATGAAACAGGTAACTTGTGGATGCAAATTATAGGCAGCCGGATTTGCGGCCCCACAAGTTTTGCAAGGCCCGCTCAGGGCCATTTGTTAGATGTTGCAAACACGCTACATAGTGACGAAGGTCACTCTCCAAGATAGGCCACCCGTACCATGGAATCTAGGGCCAACTCCGATGCATTGCCGCTCAGGGCAATGACACCGCTCTCCATGACATAGGCCCGCTGACTGACGCGCAGGGCCATATGGGCGTTCTGTTCCACCAACAGGATGGTGACCCCCTCCCGGGCAATGGTGGTCACGGTTTCATAGATTTTCTGCACCATCAGGGGGGCCAGGCCCATACTGGGCTCATCCAGCAGCAACAAGCGCGGACGCCCCATGAGGGCCCGGGCAATGGCCAGCATCTGCTGCTCACCCCCGGAAAGTGTCCCGGCCAGCTGATTTTTGCGCTCTTCCAGGCGGGGAAAGAGTCCATAGACATGGGCCAGATCCGCCCGTATGCCTGCCCGGTCGCGACGGGTGTAGGCCCCCATGACCAGGTTTTCCTCCACCGTCAGACGCGCGAACACCCCCCGGCCCTCGGGCACCAGGGCCATGCCCCGGGCGGCGATCTCGAAGGTGGGCCTGCCGGCCAGGGCCAGCCCGTCGAAATGCACATGGCCCTGGCAGGGGGCCAGGCCCATGAGTCCCTTCAGGGTGCTGCTCTTGCCGGCACCGTTGGGCCCGATAAGGCACACCAGCTCCCCCTGGGCGATCTCCAGGTCGATGCCCCGCACCGCCTGGATGCCGCCATAGGCCACCCGCAGCCCCTGCACCGAGAGCAGGCTCACGCCCCTTCCCCCAGATAGGCCGCGATCACCGCCGGATCCCGCTGCACCGCGGACGTATCCCCCTCGGCGATCTTGCGCCCGTAGTCCAGCACGGCCACCCGGTCGCACAGCCCCATGACCAGCTTCACATCGTGTTCGATGAGCAGCAGGCTTACGCCCCCCTGGCGCAGCTTCAGGAAGAGCTCCCCCATCTGCCTGCGCTCGGTGGGATTCATGCCGGCCACGGGCTCGTCCAGGGCCAGGAGTTTTGGCTCTGTGGCCAGGGCCCGGGCAATCTCCAGACGGCGCTGGTCACCATAGGGCAGGTGGCTGGCGATGTAGTGGCCCTTTCCCACAAGACCCACATAGTCCAAAAGTTCCCGGGAGCGTCGACGCACGGCAGCCTCCTCCGCCCGGGTACGACGGCCACGCAGCACCGCCCCCAGCACACTGGCCCGGGAGCGGGTGTGACGCCCCACCATGACGTTTTCCAGGGCCGTCATGTTGGCGAACAGGCGGATGTTCTGAAAGGTGCGGGCAAAGCCCCGGGCCACGATCTCATGGGGCTTGCGGTTCTGTATGGCCTCACCCTGCAACAGCACTTGGCCAGCAGTGACGCCGTACAGGCCGGTCATGCAATTGAACAGGGTGGTCTTGCCGGCGCCATTGGGCCCGATGAGGCCGTAGATCTCGCCGGCATTCACCGTCAGACTCACATCTTCCAGGGCCGTCAGACCACCAAAACGCTTGCTTACCCCTTCGATGCACAGCAAGGGCGTCATGCTCAAGTCCCGGCGTCGGAGAGGCGGTCGAGGGACGCACCACTACCCTCCTCTTCACTCCACTCCCGCTTGAGTTGGCGGGAAGACAGCAATCCCGTGGGCCGGAACAGCATCATGCTCACCAGTGCGATGCCGAAGAGCAGCATGCGCAGGTCCGTGGGGTCCACCAGCACCTGGCCGAACAGGGCCCGTTGCAGGTCCCCCAGGTAACGCAGGGCCTCGGGGATGATGGTGAGCAGGGCCGCACCGAGCAGGGCGCCGGCCACATTGCCCATGCCCCCCAGCACGATCATGCACAGTACCAGGATGGATTCCCACAGGGAGAAGCTCTCCGGGCTGATGAAGCCCTGGAAGGTGGCAAACAGCCCCCCGGCCACACCGCCGAAGACGGCCCCCATGGCAAAGGCCAGGAGCTTGGTATTGCGGATGTTGATGCCCATGGCCGCCGCCGCCACCTCGTCCTCCCGCAGGGCGGCCCAGGCCCGGCCCACCCGGGAATCCTGCAGGCGCATGGCCACGCCTATGGCGAGCAGGGTGAAGGCCAGGAACAGGTAGTAATACAGATAGGTGGGCGGCAGGCTCAGACCCAGGAACTGCAGGGGCTTGTCGAAGGCCAGGCCGCCGATCCGTACCGGGTCGATGAGATTGATGCCCTGGGGACCGTTGGTGAGATTGAAGGGGGCATTCAGGTTGTTCATGAAGATGCGGATGATCTCGCCGAAGCCCAGGGTGACGATGGCCAGGTAATCCCCCCGCAGGCGCAGCACCGGGGTACCCAGAATCACGCCGAACAGGCCGGCCAGGGTCGCGCCGATGGGCAGGACGGCCCAGAAGGGCAGGTGCACGCCGAAATGGGGGCTGGCCAGCCAGGCATAGACATAGGCCCCCAAGGCATAAAAGGCGATGTAGCCCAGATCCAGCAGGCCGGCGTAGCCCACCACGATGTTCAGGCCGATGGCCATGAGCATGTAGAGCAGCACGAAATCCAGCACCCGCACCCAGGAATTGCCCAGACCACCTCCCACCAGCAAGGGCAGCACGGCCAGCAGCACGGCCAGCAGGACGAAGGCCAGACCGGGGCGTGCGTACAGCAGGTTCAGGCCGGGAAGTCTGCGCACCGCTGTCCCTTCTCAGGCCCGGTTGGCCACCCGCTCGCCGAGCAGACCGGAGGGCCGGAACACCAGCACGGCGATGAGCACGAAAAAGGCGAACACGTCCTGGTAGTGGCTGCCCAGGAAGCCGCCGGTGAGATCGCCGATATAGCCCGCCCCCAGGGCCTCGATGATGCCCAGTAGCAGCCCCCCCAGCATGGCCCCGACGATGTTGCCGATGCCCCCCAGCACCGCCGCGGAGAAGGCCTTCAGGCCCAGCATGAAGCCCATGTAGTAATGCGCCAGGCCATAGTAGGCACTCACCATCACACCGGCGATGGCGGCCAGGCCGGAACCGATGATGAAGGTGAAGGAGATGATGCGATCCACGTTCACCCCCATGAGCTGGGCCATCTCCTTGGACTGGGCCGTGGCCCGCATGGCCCGTCCCAGGCGGCTGCGCTCCACCAGCAGCCACAGAGCGGCCATGATGCTGAAGGACAGCACCACGATGAAGATCTGCAGATCGGTGATCTGGGCCCCCAGGATTTCATGGCTCCCCTTGGGCAGCAGGGCGGGGAAGGACACATACTGGCGGCCCCAGATAAGCATGGCCGCGTTCTGCAGGATGATGGACATGCCGATGGCAGTGATCAGGGGGGCCAGACGGGGGGCATGGCGCAGGGGCCGATAGGCCACCTTCTCGATGCTGAAGCCCAGGGCCATGCAGGCAGGAATGGCCACCAGTACCCCTGCGAGCACCACCAGCAGGCCCGGCAGGGCCGGATTCATGCCCACCAGGGCAGCGATCACCGTCAGGGCCACCATGGCACCGATCATGGTGACTTCACCGTGGGCAAAATTGATCAGCTCCAGGATGCCGTAGACCATGGTGTAGCCCAGGGCCACCAAGGCATAGATGCTGCCCAGCACCAGACCGTTGACCAACTGTTGCGCGAGGATGTCCATTGCTTACTGGGGACGCTGGGCAAGAGGCAGGTGGCCTGGAATCGCTGCGCAGCTGCAACCCGGCACAGGCGGCTTACCTGATGATTTCCAGCACGCTCCAGGCCCCGTTCTTCACGCTATACACCGTGACCGCGCCATCCAGGGTGTCCCCCTTGGCATCGAACTTCACCTGGCCGGTCACCCCCTGGTAGTCGGTCTGGGGCAGGGCCGCCACGATCCTGGCGGGCTCGGCGGAGTCCGCCCACTTCATGGCCTCCACCAGCACGTACACCGCGTCATAGGCATAGGGGGCATAGACCTGGATGGGGCCGTACTTGGCCTCGAACCTTGCCTTGAATGGCTTGCCGCCGGGCATTGCGTCCAGGGGCAGACCTGGGGAAGAGGCCACCACGCCCTCGGCATCGGCCCCGGCCAGCTTGAGGAAATTGATGGTCTGCATGCCATCGCCGCCCATGAGAGTGGCTTTCAGGCCCAGGCGCTTCATCTGCTGGGCCATGGGGCCGCCCTGGGGGTCCATGCCACCAAAGAACACCAACTCCGCCCCCTTGCCCTTGATGTTGGTGAGGATGGCAGCGAAGTCCGTGGCCTTGTCACTGGTGAACTCCCGGGCCACCACCTGGGCGCCGGCAGCCCGGGCCGCCTTTTCGAACTCATCCGCCAGGCCCTGACCGTAGGCGGTGCGGTCATCGATGATGGCCACCTTCTTCACCCCCAGACTGTGCACCGCGAAGCGGCCCAGGGCCTGGCCCTGCTGGGCATCGTTGGCCATGACCCGGAAGGCATTGGCAAAGCCCTGGGCGGTATAGGCCACGGCGGTGGCCGAAGGGGAGATCTGGGGAATGCCGGCGTCGTGGTAGCGCTTGGAGGCGGGGATGGTGGTACCGGAGTTGAGGTGACCGATCACCGCCACCACCCCGGCATCCAGCAGCTTGTCGGCCACGATGGTGGCGGTCTTGGGTTCCGCCTGGTCATCCTCCGCCAGGAGCTCCAGCTTCACCGGCTTGCCTCCCAGCACCAGCCCCTTGGCGTTGATCTCGTCCACCGCCAGGCGGGCACCGTTCTCGTTATCCTTGCCGATGTGGGTCTGGGGGCCGGTGAGGGGTGAGACGGAACCGATGCGGATCACCGCTTCCCCTGTGTTTCCGCTTTTCTGTCCGCACCCCGCCAGGATGCCGATCAGGAGCATACTTGCCAACCATCTGTGGACGTTCACCGGTCTCTCCAATAGGCGCAAAAATCACGCCGGTTTATATCACAGCGCACACCGGGCAGACCCGGCCCTATTTGCCACGCACTGCAATTACTGGGCCAGCACCCAGTGCACCAGCCTGCGGGCCTCCGCATCGGAAATCTGGGGATGGGCGGGCATGGGTATCTGCCCCCAGACCCCCTTGCCCCCCTTGCGCAGCACCGCCAGCAGATGAGCCTCGGCCTGGGCATTCCCCTTGAACTTGCTCGCCACGTCCCGGAAGGCGGGGCCCACCACCTTCTTGGCCACCTGGTGGCAGCTCATGCAGGCATGCTTCCTGGCCAGGGCCTCATCGGCCTGGGCCAAACCGGCATACAGGAGCAGGGCGCCCAGCCCCGCTGTCGCAAGGATTCTCATGTCTCCTCTTGCTTGTTATGTCATGGAGGAGAAGATGCTACTGGACAGCCCGCATACCTGAAAACTTCAGCATAAGAACGGTACGCACGTCACGATCACCCTTACGTTTCCACGACAACGGCATTCTCCACTGGGATTTTCTGAGCAACAGCGGCATAAAGATCAACGCTCGTCTGCTGTGTCTGGATGGACACGACAAGGCTATAACGTGCTGGTAAGCCATAACGCTCCAGAGCAGGCCGTGTCCGCCACCAGCCGGCAGATGGGTAAATCGCGATGAACCCACGGCTGGCCAGTTCGGCTGCCGTACCTTTCCACACATCCTGATGCAATGAGCCACGATGCCGCCTCTGGGCACCCAGCAGCCAGTTCGAATCGGAAGGATTGACCGGATCACCGTCACCTTCTTCTTCTCGCTGTGCGGCGGCGTTCAGCCGTGCAATGAAGTGATCGGTGGAAGTATCCAGCGGACGCTGCACATCGAAGCGCAGGCGGTGCGAAGGGTAGTGATATTTCGACGCAACGCCTCGTGCCGAAGGATTGGGCTCGACGAAATACGACAGCGTGACACGCATCTCGACGGGCGTGTCCTGCAATGCCTCCAACTCATCCTTCGGCCACGGCAAGGAATGCAGGTTCATGTCGCGGGTGACGACCCCTTTGCCCTGAACCTTCGCATATGGATGCACCAAATCTTCAACCACCAGCGTCAAGGAATCACCCGCGCTCCACAGTGCGCGGTTCAGGTTCGGCGTACCCCAGCCGCAGTGACGAATCAGGTTGACGAAGTGATCCTTGTTCGGAGCAGCCGGCAAAAACATCGCAAGCATGGCATCGCTCCATTGCGCCGAATGAACGAGCAATGCACGCACGGTCTCCGCTCGAAGATGCGGATAGGCGGCCATGATCCGGGCCGCCATGCCGGCACACAGCGCGGAGGCAGCGCTGGTGGCATTACTGGTGGTAAACAAGCGCGCCTGCGGCTGGTTGTGGGCGGTCAGCAGGCTCAAGCTGGTCATCCACGATGCGCCAAGATCATCCCTGGCTGCGTTGCCGCCTTCCAACACCACATCAGGCTTGAGCGGCCACGTGCGATCCCAGGTCCGTGTCGTGGTGGTGAACGGGCTGAGCCCACCCGCCTCGGCAATGGGGTTCAGGGACGGATGCCCCTGCGTGTCGATCTTGTTGGTGCAAGCGCCCACGGTGATGGCATTCCATGCCTGCCCTGGATCATGCACAAGATTGGTGGCCAGGCAGTCGGGATACGTGGCCCACGCATTAGCATCACGATTGTTGCCAGCGGAGAGCACGAATAGACGTGGGTTCTCACCGGCGTCATCCGCATCCGCCGCAAGAGCATCAACGGCGGCCGACCATGACGAAGGCCGGCCCCGGTCCCGGTAGTCCGAAGCCGTCACGGCAGAAATGAACACGTGGGCGTGAGCGGGCGCAGAGATTTCGGGGCGCGCGACGCCTTCCGCGAACAAGTAGGCGTGGTGCCGCGCATCGCCTTCGTTGGCGCCTTCCGCAGGCACCAGCTTGACCGACTCCAGCCGATGCGGGACGCTGATCGCGTCCGCAGAAGACAGGGCATCGGTGAGGTCGCCGTAAGCTGCCAAACCGGCCAGTCCTGTGCCGTGATCCGCTTGGTCATCCACGCCCCACGCCGGCTCCACGGTGTGCAGGTCCACCGCATCCATCAAGGGCTCCAGCAATGGATGCGCGCGAGTCACGCCCGAATCCAGCAGGCAGACCCGGGGGGCATCGTCTGCGGGCTGCAACTGCGCACGCCGCAGCAGATCGTCCGCCCATTGGCGCTGTTCTCCCACCTCCATGCCGTCGAAAAACTCGGCGGTCTCTTTCGCATAGCGAAGCTCGGCCACGCAGTTCAGCGTCATCGCCGAGCGTGCGAGCTGCTGCTGCGAGCCATACATCAGCAGCACCGTGCGCTCAGGGAAGTTGACCTGCTTGTCGCTGACCACACAATCGGCCAGGCGGGCGAGTTTCTTGAAATCCTCCACTACGGCTTGCCGCTGTCCCGCACCTCGAACCGGAAGCCACACTTCCCACCAGAAAGCTGCAGTGGGATCAGCCGGCAGCAGTTCGGGCGCATCGGTCCACAACGCCCTGATCTCTGCCGCCCGGATGGATTCGATGGCATCGAGCAGCTTCCGATGATCGAGCGCCTGATTTTTGCTGCCCTTCTTCTCCGCCAAGTAGTCCGCGACATATTGCTCGAAGTGCGCGAGCCCTCCATCGGGGACGAAGACGTTGGCGAGCGTGCGGTTGCCTTCTTCGCGGACGCTCAGGAGTTCGATCTTCTTGGTCGCGTTCGCCAGGCTCTCAAACGCCAGCACCACATCTGGCTGACTGGCAAACTGGATTTGCAGGCCCAACCCGCTTTCCAGTTGCAGCTCCTGCTGGACGCGCACAGCCTCGGCCGCTGCGGGCTTCAAGTCGTCGATCTGCCCTTGAAGGGAGGCTGCATGCTGCCGTCTGGGCTGAGCTGGAATATCCTTCTGCTTCCCGCGCGCAGACTTCGCCGTGAATTCAACTGCTCGTGATGTGTCTCGAAGAATGAGGTGGGGACGCTTAGCTTGCGGTTGATCCGGCATGATTCGATGCAGCCTTTTTGTCGTTCATTCTGATGCTGAATTTTCGGCGTTCCTCGAAGGCCCGCGCCAACGCCTCAGACGCCACGCGGTCCTCGTCGTGCATCACCGCCTCCTTGATGGACTCGTCCACGGCGCGCCTGATTTCCGCGTAGCTCAATCCCTCCGCCTTCTCCGTGAGAGCCTTCAGGGGGAAGGGCTTGGGCGCAAACTTCCCGAGCCTCGTCTGCAGCAGCTTGGCGGCTTGTGGCCCACCAGGCAGCCGGTACTCGATCACGTCGTCAAATCGACGGAAAAGCGCATAGTCGAGTATCTCCACATGATTGGTCGCAGCGAGGATCAGACTGTGAGACTGGTCGCTCTCGATCATTTGCAGAAAGCTGTTGAGCACTCGCCGAATCTCGCCCACGTCGTTGGTGAGACCTCTCTGCGAGCCGATAGCGTCGAACTCGTCGAAGAAGTAAACGCCGCGAACCTCGCTGATGGCGTCGAATATCTGACGCAGCTTGGCCGCCGTTTCTCCCATGAACTTGGTGATGAGGGCATCAAGCCTCACGGAGAACAAGGGAATGCCAAGCTCACCCGCCAGCACGGAGGCCGTCATCGTCTTACCCGTTCCGGGCGGTCCCACCAGCAGCAGTTTGCGCCGTGGCGAAAGGCCATGTTCGCGGATGCGCGAATGATACTTCTGTTCCTTTAGGATGCGATCAAGCTGCTCGGCTATCTCCGTATCGAGCACCATGTCCACCAGCCGATTCTTCGGATAGGCCACCGTCAGCAGGTTCGCCAGCTCGCCGCGGTGGCGCGCCAGAGGCAATAGCTTGCCCGTCGGATCAGCGGACGCGACACGGGCCTTGGCCGCGTCGATCATGTCGCGCAGTTCCTGGGCAAGCTTGCCGTGACCCGCCTTGGCTTCGCGGGCGGCGACCTGCATGGCTACAGAATAGAAGTGCCGGTCATCCCCTTCGATATGGGATTTCACTAACGCTTTGAGTTGTTCGGCATTAGCCATAGTGGCCTCCTACCTGCGTTGCCATGCTGTCTGGTGTTCGCAGCAATACCAGTGCGGACTGCATCAAATGATCGGAGACCTGCTCGTCAATGTCACCCAGTTCGCCCTGGCCTGCGGCCAGCACAAATAAAAGACCGACAAGCACATGCAATGCCTCGGCAATCTTGGTGACCGTCGAAAGCGTCGGATCGCGCTTGTTGTTCTCAAGCATCGACAAATATGAGACTGAGCACTTAGCTCGATGTGCAACATCGCTCTGTGACGCTCACCGCTGCGTCCGGCACAGTCGTATAGCTTGACTTAAGTTCATGACGCTGCTTTCCCCAAGGGCTACAACGAGCAGCAAAGCTGCTTAATTTTACTATCAGTGAACCCATTTCCTCTAGTTCACGTGTTACCAGGTCCTGGCCGGTATGCCCACCTCTTCATGTCAACCACCCGCTTCCGCGACGCACGAAAAAAAGGCCGGGCGAACCCGGCCTTTTTCGGCTTGGCTTGAATTACAGGGACAGCACCCAGGCAGCCAGGGCCTTGGCATCGCCAGCCGCCTTGGGCTGGGGCGCCATGGGCACGGGACCCCACACACCCTTGCCACCCTTGACGATGACGTTCTCCAGGTGAGCGGCGGCACCGGCATCACCCTTGTACTTCTTGGCCACATCCTTGAAGGCGGGGCCCACGACCTTCTTGGCCACCTGGTGGCAGGCCATGCAGCCATACTTCTTGGCCATGGCTTCATCGGCAGAGGCCACACCGGCAGTCAGGGCCAGGGCAGCAGCAGCAGCAATCACGATAGCTTTCATTTCACATCTCCTTTTTGCAAAAAAGGCAACACTCGTTGCGAACGGGATGCTACTCAACATCCCAAGTCCTGAAAACATCCATCTGCTAGGACGATTGGATTATTTCCGGCATGCAGGTAACGCCAGGGCGGACACAAGGGTTGACAAACCGGTAGGCGAATCTTTGCCGGCAGCCCGTGCGGCACCGCTTCAGCCCATGCCCACCCGCTCCCGATT
>CAZVNY010000046.1:0-10508 GCA_964628785.1 uncultured Thiobacillus sp. | reverse complement strand
AGGCGGAGGCGTGAAAGATGCGCAATGACCAAAAGCTCGAACCGGCGCGGCTTCAATGCCCGGCTGCGACGGCGACCCACTTTTTCGTCTTGAAGCCCCCTGTCAGGGGCGGTCTTCGCAGCCATCCCGGAGCCTCTGGAGCTTGTCCCGGCCCGGCAGGCACAAAGGCCCCCTGGGCAGACAGGGGGCGGGCAAAATGTTCAACCACGGCTTGCGCAGGGACACAACCGACTCCTGCAATGAGCGCCAGAACGAGGAAGTCTGGCCGGGACTCGAAATCGAGCCCCTGGGTCAGCCGAGCCGGATGGTGGCCCATGGCCTCCCGAGGAACGGCAAGGCAACTAGCAGGCGAACTCCCGGGCAGCGGCTTCCTCAGCCGAGACCGGTTCGGCGCAGCCGGCCTCGTTGTCCGGCCGGGGCCGGGTGAGGGGACGCCAGAAGCGCCACAGGAAGAGGCCGAAGCCGGCCATCCACAGCAGGGCGGACAGGGCCATGACATGGGGGGCCAGGTCACCCAGGGCAGGCAGTCCCGCCAGGGCACGCAGGGGGCCGGCCAGAGTCAACAGGGCCACGACCCAGAGCACCCAGGGACGTCGGTCCAGCCAGTACCCGGCATGGATGCGCCCGGCCACCACCATGACCGCGAAGATGGCCAGGCTCATGGCGCCGGCCAGCAGGATGTGGCGGCCGGCGGACAGCAGGGGCCAGTCCGCCAGCAGGCTCACCCCCATGAGGCCATAGCCCAGGGCCATGAGCCAGTACACCAGGTAGAGCATGAAGATCCAGCGATTGAACAGATGGCGGCCGATGTGCCAGTCGTTGAGCAGGTTGAGCACCGCGGCCATGGCCGCCAGGGCCAGCCAGCCGCCGGCGGCATTGTCGGGGGCGAGGAACTCGACGACGGTATAGAGGCCGATGGCGAAGGTGGCCAGGTTGCGCCGGGGCGGCCGGGCCAGGTAGGCCACATCCACCACTCCTTCCACGTCCAGCATGCCGTTGATGAGACGCATGGAGATGCGGCTCATGGCCACCACGATGAGGATCATCATGGCGCCGCTGGCGGCATGCAGCCAGGCCAGGGGCGCCTGACCGAAGTACACCCCGGCCTGGGTGACGGTCAGGGCCAGCAGGGCCCAAAGGAAGGCCAGGTGCTGGCGCCCTGGGTCGCGCCAGATGGGCGGCGCCAGCAGAATCACCAGCCAGAGGGGAAAGGCCAGGTTGAGCAGGGCCGCCGGCCAGATACCCAATATTCCCGCCAGCCAATAGGCCAGCCGGCCCGCCAGCCAGAGCAGGAAGAGCTGCAGCAGTCGGGTCTTGTCGATGATGGCGCAGCCGGTGAATTCCGGCACCGCGGTCAACAGGAAACCCGCCACCGAGGCCATGGCAAAACCGTAGAGCAGCTCGTGCACATGCCAGACCACCACCCCTCCCGGTACCGCGGGCAGGGGCAGGCCCGTGGCCAGCATGCCGGACCAGAGGCCCAGCAGGAGCAGGCCATACACCGCCGTGGCCAGGTAGAAAGGACGGAAGCCACACAAAAACAGGGGGTGAGCGGCCAGGCCGGTATTCAGGGAAGCGGGGGGCGAGGACTGCATGGCAGAAGACCCATCAAGACTGGCTGGGAATGAGGCTGGGGAGGTGGGCGTTTTCCGGCGTGCCCGGGTCCTGGCCCAGCAGGGGGGGCAGACCGAAGCCGGCCCGCACCGGCGGGGCATCCATGAAGGCCGCCGTGGTGTGGTAGATCCAGGCCTCATCCCGTTCACCCCGGGATCGGTCCAAGGGGTATTCCGCGACGATGCGCCCCGGTTCCGGTGCCATCATGAGGATGCGATCCGCCAGGCGTACCGCTTCCATGAGGTCGTGGGTGATGGTGAGCAGACTGGCGTTGCGGCGGCCGACTTCTTCCAGCAGCAAGGCATAGAGTTCCGCTTTCAGACCCACGTCCAGGGCCGAGAAGGGCTCATCCAGGAGGAGCAGATCCGGTTCCAGCACGAAGGCCCGGGCCAGGGCCACCCGGCTTTGCATGCCGCCGGAGAGCTGGTGGGGAAACTTGTCCAGATCCGCCACCGCCAGACCCAGGCGCTGGCCCATGGCGGTGGCCCGGGCCTGGCGTTCGGCGCGCGGGCGACCGGCGGCCTTCAGGCCCAGGGCAATGTTGTCCAGGGCGGTCTTCCAGGGCAGCAGACGGGGTTGCTGGAAGACATAGGCCATGCGCTGGTAGCGGTTGTCGATACGACCCTCGCTGGGCACGTCCAGACCGGCGATGAGGTTGAGCAGGGTGGTCTTGCCGCAACCGGAAGGGCCCACCAGGGCGATGGATTCCCCCGCCGGCAGGCGCAGGTCGATGCCGGTGAGCACGTCGGTCATGGCGAAGCGGTGGCCCAGGGCCGTGACCTGCAGGCTCATGTCACCTCCCGCCAGCTTTCCACCTCCCGCTTGATGGGCTCCAGCACCAGGTATTCCACCGCCAGGAGCAGCCCCACCAGGGCCACGATCCAGGCCATGGAGGCGGCGGTATCCAGATGGGATCGGGACACCGCCAGGGCCGCGCCCACGCCATCAGCGGTGGACAGCAGCTCCGCCATCACCACGATCTTCCAGGACATGCCCAGGGCGGAGATCCAGGCAGGGAAGAGATAGGACACCACATGGGGCAGATAGATATCGGTGAGGGTCATGCGCCAGGGCAGGCGGTAGGTACGGGCCACGTCCTTGAGCTGGTCGTCCAGGGTGCGGGTGCCCTGCAGGGCACCCACGAAGATGATGGGGAAACAGGCGGTGATGACGGTGAACACTGGCGTGGCGTCCCCGGTGCCGAACCAGAGCATGGCCAGCACCAGCCAGGCGATGGGAGGCGTGCCCACCAGCACGGTGACGATGGGCCGGGACATCATGGAAGCGGTCATGGACAGGCCCGCCAGCAGCCCCAGGAGACTGCCGGCCACCAGGGACAGGGCAAAACCCATGAGGGCCCGCTTGGCGGTAATGGCCAGTTCCGGCCAGGCCGCCTCTTCCACCAGCAGCCTGCCCAGGGTGCTGAAAGTAGCCAGGGGGCTGGGCAGGATCAGCTCACCATAGACCTGGGCGCCCCAATCCCACAGGGCCAGGAACATGCACAGACTGGCCAGGGCGCCCCAGCCGCTCCACAGATAGGCAGGAATGTCCGCCAGCCAGGCCCGCAACAGTTTCATGGCCTGCCTGACCTGCTTGCCGGTGAGGCCAGATAAAACCCGGCATCCGGCAGCTTGCCGCCCAGCACCGCAGGCTGTTGGGCATGCAGACGGCGGAAGAAGGTCTCCAGTTCCGGCCGGGCCTGGGCCGAGGTGAGGAAGTGCATCTGGCTGCTGGCGATGGAGTCCGTCACGGCCTCCGGGGTGAGCATGTCCACCCGCTTGGCCACCTGCTGGCCGCATTCCGCGGCATGTTCCTGGCACCATTTCAGGGAGGCGGCGTAGGCCTTCTGGAAGCGGGCCACCAGGGCAGCGTTATCCCGGTGCTTGCCCAGGGCCGCGATGCCGGCCTGGGGCATTCGCGCCTGGGTCTTGAACAGCCGCCCCCATTCCTGTTGCAGGTCCACGCTGCGATGCAGTTCCGGGGCGATGAGCCGGACGGGGAAGGATTGGGTCTTGCGCAGGGCCATGGACACCGCCGGTTCCGCCAGCAGGGCATGATCCACCCGCCGCATCACCAGGAGCTGCATGGCATCCAGGGGGCTGGCCACATAGCGCAGCTTGTAGTCCCGCCGGGGGTCCACCCCCTGGGCCTGGGCCAGCAACCCGAAGACGATGTCCGGCATGTCGGCGCGGAAGGGCATGGCGATTTCCTTGCCCTTGAAATCCGCCAGGGTCTTGAGTTTGGGGTCCCGGGAGATCATCCACAGCACGCCCCAGGTGGAGACGTTCAGCAGCTTCAGGGGCACGCCCCGGTTGTACAGATTGGCGGCCACATTGGAGGGCATGGCGACGAAATCCGCCTTGCCTTCCAGGGCCAGGACGCGCAATTGGTCCGGATCCTTCCAGGCCACGAACTCCACCTTCTCCGCCACATCCCTGAGGGCGCCGCTCTCCACCATATGGATGAGGGGGTAGGAAACCGCCGCATAGGGACCGGCCAGCACCAGCTTGGGCAACTTGGCTGCCCAGGCGCTGCTGGTCAAGCCCAGCAGCAGGGCAAAAATCAGCAAAGTGCCCAGTCGGGCCTGTAGCAGAATCGAGGCCATCAAAAGCGTCCTTTCAGGTTCACGTTCAGACTCCGACCCGGGGCCTGGATCTCCTGTCCGGACAGGCCCTCGGTGAGGTGATCATGGTAGCCCTTGTCCAGCAGATTGGTGAGGGAGGCCTCCAGATCCAAACCGCTGAAGGCCCCGACCTTGCCAAAACCCCAGCCGGCGAACAGGTCCAGCGTGGCGTAGCCCGGGGTCTTGTTTTCGCTGCCGTTGGAGAAATTCTTGGCAATGCGGTTTTGCCTGGCCACGCCCCGCACCTGGCCGCGCCAGTTGAAACCCTGCTTGGCAGGCTGTCCCAGGCCCAGGCGCAGCTCCGGCGCCGGCATCTGGTACAGGGGCTCGTGATCCTGGCGGTTGCTGCCCCGCAACCAGGTAAAGGATGCATCCGCTGCATAACTGCCCAGGGGGACGCTCACTCCCCCTTCCAGGCCCCGGATCACCACCTTGCTCAGGTTCTCGATGCGCTTGATGGGCAGGCCGGTACCGGCATGGGTGGTACCGGTGATGCGCCCGGCGATGTAGTCCTTCACCGTGGTGTGGAAGGCGGCCACGCGATATTCCACGGCCTCGCTGCGGCCCTTGGCACCCAGTTCGAAGGAGGTGGATCTTTCCGGGTCCAGCTGGGGATTGCCCATGACGTAGAAACCGTCCCCCCGGGCCGCATCCTCGAAACGCTCGCGCATGTCGGCCGCCCGATAGGCCTGGCCCACGTTGACATAGGGGTTCCACAGATCGCTGGCGCCGTAGACGGCCCCCAGGGACCAGGACAGGGTGTTCTTGCTGTGCTTGAGGCCCGTGGTCTGGGCGCTGGGGCCATAGCCCTTGGCGTCGGCCTTGCCCGTCACCCGGTCATAACGCAGCCCCGCCAGCACCTGGGTGAGCCCCAGGGTCAGCTCATCCTGCAGATAGAGACCGGTGGAGGTGAGCTGGCCATCCGAGAAGGGGTCGTTGCGCAGGTTGTTGTCGAACAGGGGCGGGTTGTTGTCCATGTAGCGCTTGGGATTGCCGCTCATCTTCCAGGTCTCCAGACCCAGGGTCAGGAGTTGCGCCTCGCCCACAGGGGTCATGTAGCTGGCCCGGGCACCATTGGTGACGAAGTTGACCCGGGTGCGCACGTAATCCCGGTCCAGATTGCGGGCATGGGCATTGATCTGCCGGGACACCTCCTGGCGGTATACCTGGGCACTGGCCTTGCCCTCCCCCACATTGCCCTCCATGCCCAGTTCATACAGCTCCCGGGTCTGGTGGGGGGAATGCAGGGTCACCGTGCCCAGGGGTGGGGGCAGGCCGGCGCCGCCAGGCTGGCCGCCAGTACGGGCCGAGCCCGGGTACCACACATCCCGATCCCGGTGGCGCTGCAGGTTGAGCTGCAGGGTCAGGTTGTCCTGCAGGCGATGACGGGACTTGTAGAGCAGGGAATCCGAGGCATAGCCGGTGTGCTTCACCTTGCCGGAGCGGCCCCGGTAATCATCTGCGTGGCGGCCGGCGGCCCCCAGCACCAGGGCATGATCGGCGTTGCCGTAACGCCCCAGCAGGGCGCCGTTGTAGCCCGAGTCCACGCTGCTGGCCCCCAGGCTGAAACGGCCCTCCCAGCCCGGGGTCTGGCGAAACTCCGCCTCCGGCGTGATCAGGTTCACCACGCCCCCCATGGCCCCACTGCCGTAGAGCACGGAAGTGGGGCCTTTCACGGCTTCCACCTGTTCCAGCAGGCCCAGGTCGAGAAAGGAGGCCACGGCCCCCACGGGCTGGGCGGAATTCACCCGCACGCCATCCACCAGCACCACCACGCTTTCCTTCTTCAGCCCCCGCAATACCGGGTTCTGGCCCCAGGCGCCGTCGCTGTGACTGGCCATGCCCGGCTCGCCGGTGAACAGGTCCCCGGCCACGCCGCTGCCGCTCCTGGGTACCAGGCTCTCCACGGCGCCGGGTGTGGCGAGGGTATCTGCGGCATAACCCTTGGCGGTCACCGCCACGGTGCCCAGGGTGACGGTTTCCTGGGCCTGGGCCGACAGGCTCAGCAAGGCCGAGCCCAGGGCCAGGGCCAGAGGCGAAAGACGGAAGGTTTGCATGCCAACTCCCTGTTGAATGGATGGCTTTTCCAATGAAAAAGGAACCGGATGGCGAGCAGCCTGACACAACGCCTGCCAGCATCTTTCGCTATGTTAATGATAATGATTCTCATATCAATTGATGAATGTCATGGACAGGCCATGGGGCCAAGGCCTGAATGGCGACTGTGCCAGGGGTGATTTTGCGCAGCACCCCCTGGCAAGCTGGGAAAATGTTGTTCCCGCCTCATTCAGCCAACCGCCCGCGGCACCACCATGCACACACCCCAGGATATCCAGCAGGCCCTGGATGACGCCTTCACCCGCCAGATCGCGCTCATCACCAGTCTGACATCGGCGCAGCTGGCTCCGCCCTACCACCCCGGCATCAATCCCCCCCTGTGGGAAGGCGGGCACGTCGCCTTCTTCTACGAAGTCTTCCTGCTGCGCCCCTGGCTGGGGAAAACCCCGCTCATGCCGGGCCAGGACGGCCTCTGGGATTCCTTCGATATCGATCATGAGGATCGCTGGGCAACCGGCGTGGTCCCCCCCATGGAAAGGGTGCTGAGTTACATGCACCAGATTCGGGAAGCCCTGCAGTCATGCCTGGAAACCCGGCCTCTGACCCCCCAGGACCGCTATCTCTACCGCTATGCCATTGCGCATCAGCACATGCACATCGAATCCATGACCTGGGCGCGCCAGACCCTGGGCTACCCACCGCCCCCCTTTACCCGCATGGAACCTCCCCTGGCAGCCGGCGGGATGCGCAAAGGCGACGTGGTGGTGCCCCCGGGACGCTATCGCATCGGCATGTCCATCACGGGGGCGGCCGCGCACCAGGCGGATGCGGATTTTGCCTTCGATTGCGAGAAACCCGGTTTCGAGGTGGAGTTGCCCGGCTTTCGCATCAGCCCCACCCTGGTGAGCAATGCCGAATTCCTCGCCTTCGTGGAAGACGGCGGCTATGCCCGGCCCGCCTGGTGGAGCCGGGGCGGCAGAAAATGGCTGCAAGGCCAGGCCCTGTTGGATCGGGACATGATCCGGCCGCAAGATCCCGCTGGGATCACCGCCCCCCTCTACTGGCGCAGGACCGGGGATGGCTGGCAGCTGCGCCAGTTCGACCGCTGGCAGCCCCTGGAGCCTGAGGCCCCGGTGCTGCACGTGAGCTATTGGGAGGCAGAGGCCTGGTGCAACTGGGCCGGCCGGCGCCTGCCCACGGAATACGAATGGGAAGTGGCCGCCCTGGGGCGCCCGGCCGGCGCGCCACGTCGACGTTATCCCTGGGGGGATGGCATGGATGCGGTCCGGGTGGACATGGATGCGACCCGACTGCCCCGGTCTCCGGTCACCGCCCTGGCGGTCGGGGACAGCCCCCTGGGTTGCCGCCAGATGCTGGGCACCGCCTGGGAGTGGACCGCCAGCCAGTTCCTGCCCTATGCCGGCTTCACCCACGACATGTACCCGTATATGTCCACCCTGCAGTTCGGTTATCACAAGACCACCCGCGGTGGCTCCTGGGCCACGTCCTCCGGGATCATCCGGGGCACCTACCGCCAGGCCTATCTGCCCCACCGCCGTGACGTGTTCGTGGGCTTCCGCAGCTGTGCGCCTTAGTGCTGGGCCCGCCGAAGCCCCGTCAGTGGAGAGCGTCGTCTGCAGGGGGCATCAGCCCAGGGCGCTGGCCACCAGGTTGATGGTCAGGGCCAGCACCAGCAGGTTGAAGCCGAAGGACACGATGCCGTGCAACAACACCAGCAGGCGCATGCCCGAGTGGGTGATCCCCACGTCCGCCACCTGGGAGGTCATGCCGATGACCGTGGAGAAATAGGCGAAATCCACGTAGGCCGGTGCCTGGCCGCCGGGAAAGGCCAGCCCCGCAGCCTTGCCAGGGGGTGCAGCTCGGGACTGTGCAGCAAGGGCAGCACGTTCAGGCCTTGGGGGCTGCATACCGGCGATGGCACCAGTGCAGGAGCAGGGCGAGGACGATCAGGCCGCCGATTGCCCAGTGTTCGTAGCGGTGCAGGCGGGCATCGTATTGGCTGATGAAACTGCCGACACTCCAGCCCAGACCAGCCACCAGTGGGGCCCACAGCAGGGCCGAGAGCAGATTGAGCAGAAAGAAGCGCCGGGCCCCCAGGGAGCTCATGCCAACGGCCACGGGCAGGGCCGTGCGCAGGCCCCAGGCGAAGCGCATGCCCAGGACGGTCGCCTCCGGATGGCGCACGATCAGGCCCAGGACCCTGTCCATGCGCGTGGCCAGCGCGGGGCGGCGCGCCAACAGCCAAGCCCCGTGCCGGCGTCCCAGCCAGAACCAGAGCTGATCCCCCAGCACCGCGCCCAGGCCGGCCACACCCACCACGGCGGGAAAAGCGAGATACCCCCGATGCGCGGCATAACCCGCCGCGAGCAGCACGGACTCCCCCTCCAGCACACTACCGGCAAAGACGGCGAAAAGCCCGTATTGGCTCACCAGGGTCGCGAAATCCATGCCGGAATTGTATGTTGCATCCATGTCGCCCACCCCGGCGCAAATGCATGCAGTTCATTGGCTAGACTGAAAAACTCAATCCCTGAACACCCGTGCGCCTCCGGCATGACCCCCACGACCCACCCGACCCGCGCGATCCACTCCCCCGCGGAGGTCTCATGAGCATCGAGCTGCGCCGGGGCTACTGCGCCCTGTGCATCTCCCGCTGCGGTTGTGTGGGCCGCATCGAGGACGGTGTGCTCACCCGGGTCGATCCGGATCCGGACCATCCCACGGGCCAGGCCCTGTGTGTCAAGGCACGGGCGGCGCCGGAAGCGGTCTATGCCCCGGAGCGCATCCTCCATCCCCTGCTGCGCACCCGGCCCAAGGGCGCTGCCGATCCGGGCTGGCGGCGCATCTCCTGGGATGAGGCCCTGGCGCGCATCACCGTCAAGGTGCGCGCGGCCATCGCCCGTCACGGCCCCCAGGCCCTGGCCTTCGGTGTGGCCACCCCCAGCGGCACGGCCGTGGCCGACAGCTTCGCCTGGATTCATCGCCTGGCCCATGCCCTGGAAAGTCCCAACCTGGTGTTTGCCACGGAGAACTGCAACTGGCACAAGGACTTTGCCCCGGCCTATACCTGGGGCGCGGGTATCGGCATGCCGGACTACGCCCACACCGGCTGCATCCTGTTGTGGGGCTTCAACCCCTCCACCTCCTGGCTGGCCCAGGCCACCCGGGTGCAACAGGCCCGCAAGCGGGGCGCCAGGCTCATCGTCATAGACCCACGCCGGGCGGGTCTGGCGGTCAGCGCCGATCTCTGGCTGCGCCCCATTCCCGGCAGCGATGCCGCCCTGGCCCTGGGCCTGGGCCATCTCCTCATCGACTCCGGACGCTTCGACCGGGATTTCGTCAGCACCTGGAGCGATGCCCCCTTCCTGTTCAGCGAGGCGCAGGGCCGGGTGCTGACGGCCGCCGACCTGATGCCCGGAGAGGCAGACAGCCAGCCCCTGGCCTGGGACGAGACGGCCGGGTCGGTGGTGGTCTGCCCGCAACGGCCGCCCAACAGCGGACCGCAGACGCGCCTCGCCCTGACGGGCCGCTACCGCATCCAGACTCACGCGGGTCCCGTGGACTGCCGACCGATCTTCGACCTCCTGCAGGAGCGCTGCCGTGCCTGGCCACCGCACAGGGTGGAGGCGGCCACCGGCATCCCTGCCAACCAGGTGGTGGCGGCGGCGGAGCTCATGGCCGGCAACGGGCCGGTGTCCTTCTTCACCTGGACCGGCACCTGCCAGCATGCCAACGCCACCCAGACCGGGCGTTGCATCGCCGCCCTGTACGCCCTCACGGGCCATCTGGACGCCCCCGGCGGCAACGTCTGGTTCAGCAAGCCCGGGCTGGCCGACGTGGCGGACTTCGACAAGGTGTCAGCCCATACCCGCCGCCTCACCCTGGGCATGGACCAGCGCCCGGAAGGACCGCCGCGCATGGGCTGGATCACCACCCGGGACCTGTTTGCCGCCATCGTGCAGGAGGCCCCTTACCCGGTGCAGGCCTTCATCTCCTTCGGTTCCAACTTCCTGCTTTCCAAGCCCCACACCCGGCTACAGGAAGAAGCCCTGCGCAAGCTGGATTTCTTTGCCCTGGCGGAAGTGGTGGAGACCCCCACCGCCCGTCATGCCGACCTGCTGCTGCCGGTATGCACTGCCTGGGAGCGGGAGGGCGTGCAGGCCGGCTTCCAGGTGGATGCAGCCGCCGAGGC
>CAZVNY010000045.1:0-10622 GCA_964628785.1 uncultured Thiobacillus sp. | reverse complement strand
CCTTGCCGCCCGCTGCGTCGGCGCCCGCCGCTGGCACCAAGCGCCAACAGCAGACGGATATCGGCCAGCAAGGGGCTGGTGATGGGCTCGATCTTGCTGCGCATGAGGGAGCCGATGGCCGTGGAACGATTGAAGATGGCCCTGACCTCCTCCTCGCTGGTGGCGGCTAGACGGGCGGCAGCAGCCAAACGTTGCGCCAGGGCTTCGTCTGCCACGGCGGTGGCAGGGGCTTCGGGGCCTTCACCGACGGAAAAATAACGTCCGATGGCATTCAGGGTGCGGCTGACCACCTCCTGGGTCTCGGGCCGTTCCAGTATTTCCCCCGAGGCCGCCAGAAAGGCCTGGCCCTCGGGACTGAAGGCCTTGAGCAGGGCCTGGGCGGCCGGCTCCCGCCGCTCCAGCTGCTGGGCCAGGGTCTGGCGGGTGGCTTCCAGGTCGGGATGGGCAGCCAGGGGACAAGGCAGGGGGTAGGGCTCTTCCACCGCCGCCATTTCCAGGAAGGCCACATAGTGGCTGGTGCTGCGCCGGCCCCGGTTCCAGACGTTTTCCAACTGCTTCGCATCCAGGGCACCGGAATAGATGAGCACGGCCACGGTGTCCATGATGCCCATCTGGTCTTCCTGCAGGAAGGGCAGGTGTTCCGCGAGAAATTCCGCCAGGATGGGCCCCATGCGGCCCTGGGTCACGCTCTTGCGCCGCAGCATGAGACGGGCATTTTCTATGCTGGGCTGGGTCCACCAGGCGTATGCCGCCAACTCGTCCGTCAGGGCGGGGGAATAGGCCACGGCCACCACGGCCTCCGGTTCGCCGGTGAGCAGCAGCTTGCCCAGGTTCACGCCTTCCACCTGGCTGTGCCGGGTCCAGCGGGACAGAAACACCGGATAGCCCCCCGGGGAGCCCAGGGCATGGCCGGAGAGGTGCTCCCGTACCAGGCGGGCGTAGCGCTCGCCACGACAGTTCGGGGTCAGGGGGATATTGGCCTCGCCGTCGCTGGTGAGGGCATAAAGGATCATGTTGGCCTCGTCCAAGCGCACGGCCTTCACGTCCTGGGCCAACAGGACCTGGAGTCGGAACTGGTCTTCAGCAGAAAGTTCGTCAGTCATTGCAATACATGAGGTTCATTCTCCCGTCGCCCATACAAGGGCAGGGCAAGGAGAGATCAACTCGGTAGCGTCAGCCGGCCAGTTTGGCAAAGCACTTGGCCGCTGCCGCCAGGGTGGCATCGATGTCCGCGTCCGTGTGGGCTGCAGAGACGAAACCGGCCTCGAAGGCCGAGGGCGCCAGATATACCCCCTCGATCAACATGAGGTGGAAAAAGCGGTTGAAGGACTCCCGGTCCGAGGTCATGACCTCGGCATAGGAGGTGGGGGGCTGGGCACTGAAATAGAGACCGAACATGCCGCCCACGCTGTCGGCACAGGCCAGGATGCCCGCATCCCGGGCTGCGACGTTGAGACCCTCCACCAGCCGCCGGGTCTGCTGACCGAGGGCCTCGAAGAAACCGGGGGCAGCGATCTTTTCCAGGGTCTTCAGACCGGCGGCTACGGCCACCGGGTTGCCGGACAGGGTACCGGCCTGGTACACCGGGCCCAGAGGCGCCAGCTGGTCCATGATCTCCGCCCGGCCGCCGAAGGCCCCCACGGGCAGACCGCCGCCGATGACCTTGCCCAGGGTGGTGAGATCCGGGGTGATGCCATACAGGCCCTGCACGCCGCTGAGGCCCACACGGAAACCGGTCATGACCTCGTCGAAGATGAGCACGGCACCGTGCTTCGTGCAGTTCTCCCGCAGGGCCTCGAGAAAACCCGGCTTGGGCTTGACGAGGTTCATGTTGCCCGCCACCGCCTCCACGATGACACAGGCCACCTCCTGGCCCCGTTCGGCGAACAGGCGGTTGACCTGGTCGATGTCGTTGTAGTCCAGAACCAGGGTGTGCTTCGAGGTATCAGCGGGTACACCAGCGGAACTGGGGGCACCAAAGGTAAGGGCACCGGAACCAGCCTTCACCAGCAGGCTGTCGGCATGGCCGTGGTAGCAACCCTCGAACTTGATGAGCAGGTCCCGGCCGGTGTAGCCCCGGGCCAGGCGGATGGCGCTCATGGTGGCTTCGGTGCCGGAGGACACCAGACGCACCTTCTCGATGCTGGGCAGGATGCTGGCGATCTTCTCCGCCATCACCCACTCCATTTCCGTGGGGGCGCCAAAGGACAGGCCGTTGGCGGCAGTCTCCTGCACGGCCCGGATCACGTCCGGGTCGGCATGGCCCAGGATCATGGGACCCCAGGAGCCCACATAGTCGATATAGGCCTTACCATCCGCATCCCACACCCGTGCCCCCAGGCCTTTGTTGAAGAAGCGGGGCGTACCCCCCACCGAGCGGAAGGCGCGTACCGGGGAATTTACACCGCCGGGGATGCGTTGCTGGGACTGTTCGAAGAGCTGGTCGTTACGGGAGGTCATGAAAGGTCCTCGTGAGCAAAAAGACGGATGAATTGTCGCGCGGCCGCCCCCGGGTCGGGGGCGTCGTACAGGGCGGAGATCACCGCCACCATGTCCGCTCCCGCCTGGATCAGGGGCAGGGCGTTGTCCGGCGTGATGCCGCCGATGGCGCACAGGGGCCGGCCCAGGGCCCTGCCCGCGCTGAGCAGTACCGCACCGGCACGCCGGGCCCGGGGTTTGCTAGGGGAGGGGTAAAAACTGCCAAAGGCCAGATAATCCGCCCCTGCCCGTAGCGCCTTTTCGGCCAGGGCCAGGTCCTGATAACAGGAAGCGCCCAGTATTCTACCCATACCCAGACGCGCCCGGGCCCGGGTCAGATCTTCGTCATCCTGGCCCAGATGCACGCCATCGGCCTCGCAAAACAGGGCCAGTTCCACATCGTCGTTGACGATGAGCAGGGCACCATAGCGACGGGTCAGGCCCCGCAGGGCCACGGCCTGTTCCTGGCCATGGCAGGCGCTGGTGCTCTTGTTGCGATATTGCAGGATGCGGCAACCTGCGGCCAGGATGGCCTCGGTAGCGGCAAGCAGACGCCGGCTGTCATGCCAGTCCGGGGTGAGGGCATACAGGCCCCGCAGGGGCAGCGAAGTCGAGTCAAGCATCGTCTTCCCGCGCCCAGAACAGCCGCTCCGGGATGAACTGGCCCATGCCCAGGCGAACGGCGTGCTGCAGGGTCTGGTGGGTGTAATCCTGGGCCTCCCGGGCGGCCTCCGCCACATCCAGGCCCTGGGCCAGAAAGGCCGCCAGGGCGGACGCCAGGGTGCAGCCCGAGCCATGAAAGGCGCCCACCAGGCGCTCCCAATGCAAGCGATGCACCACACCCCGGGCGTTGTAGAGGGTGTTGATGACCTGGGCTTCCTGCTCATGGGCGCCGGTGATGAGGACATATTCGCAGCCCAGATCGAGGAGCCGACGGGCACAGTCCTGCAGGCTCAGGACGGTTTCCGTGACTTCCCCTCCATCCTCATCCTCCAGACCCTCGGCCAGGCGTCGGGCCTCCAGGCTATTGGGCGTAATGATGGTGGTCTGGGGCAGGAGCAGATCCCGCAGGGCCGCGAGCATGTCCTCATTGCTCAGGGCATCTCCCCGGCCCGAGCTCAGGACCGGATCCAGCACCAGGGGAATATCCGGATAATCGGCGACCACTTCGGCGATGGCCGTCACCGCCTCCAGGCTGCCCAGCATGCCCAGCTTGAAGGCCGCCACGGGGATGTCTTCCAGCACGCCCCGGGCCTGATCGGCGATCCATTCCGCGTCCATGGGCAGAAAGTCCTCCACCCCCACGGTATCCTGCACCGTCACCGCAGTGACCACGGACAGGGGGTGACAACCCAGACTGGCCAGGGTGAGAACGTCCGCCTGCAAACCTGCCCCTCCGGTGGGGTCCGTGCCGGCAAACACCAGTACGGCGGGCAGGGGGCTTGGGGGGGCGTCCGGGACGGGCATGCTGATAAAAAGTGATATGACGGCCTTTCGTGGCTGTCAGTGGACGAAATCAGGCTGGAAGTGGGGAAAATCCCCGGGAAACACGGTAGCCAGAGGTGTAACTGGTGCAGTTTGCGTGCATTCTATTACACAAGGCCCTGTCAGCCGGCATGCACTGGGGGCGGGAATCGCTACGGCCCCATGGCCCACAGAGCAAAATTCAAGAGCCACTGAAATGCGCCGATACTCACTGACGGCCTCTTGAGGAGGACACCCGGAGGAGACAAATCGCAATGCGCTTTCTGGTAATCGCTTTCCTGGCACTGTGGACCGGTCTAGTCCAGATCGCCCAGGCGAACAGTGAGCTGCTGCTCAATGTCACCCTGGACTATGACCAGGACCGTAACCAGGTCACCACCCAATCCGTCGTCAACGAGCTGGCTCAATACCTCAGCCGGGCCATCGGCCAGAACGTGAAGCTGGTGATGACCCAGAATGCCGAACGGGTGGGTGAGCGTATCCGCACCGGCACTTATGCCATCCTTTTGGCGCCGGCCCAGCTGGTGGGTTTGGCCATGCGCAATGGCTACAGCCCAGTCGCGCGCACGGAAGAAGACATCCAGGTCAGCCTGGTGGCCAGCAAGGCCTCCGGGGTTTCCTCACTGGAGACGGCAAAGGGCAAGCGCATCACCCTGCCCCATCGGGAATCCCTGGTGAGCTATATGGTGAAAGGGGAAATGAATGCCCTGGGGCTTTCCCCCAGCACGCATTTTGGCCAGGTCATGCACGTAAACCAGTATGGTGCGGTGATGTATGCCATGGATATCGCTCAGGCCGATCTGGTGGCCGTCAAGGGCGATATGGTGCAGGATCTCCTGCGGCGCAACCCCGGCGCCCGGGTGGTGCGCACCCTGCCTGCCGTCCCCGCCGCCGGTGTGGTGGTGAGCGACACGCTGAGTCCGGCCCTGAAGGACAGGGTACGCGTGGCCTTCACCCGCATGGACAAGGATCTGGAAACCCGTCTGCAGCGGGCCCGGCTCGGCACCTTCGAACCCGCAGACCGGCCGGATTTTGATTTTGTCTCGACCCGGGGTTTTTTTACGCCGGAGGTGCTGCCCGGTGCCGCCCTGGTTACCGCAGAACAGGTGAGACAGCTCATGGCCAAGAAAACCCCCTTGTTTGACGTACGCCCCCAGGTGCAATTCCGGGAAGGACACATCAGCGGTGCGGTGAATGTACCCTACAGGATGAACAGCCCCAAGGAAGTGGACTACGACGATTCCGTGGATGCCTTCGACCTGAGTCGTCTGCCCCAGGACAAGAACGCGCCCATGATCTTCCAGTGCAACGGGGCCGAATGCTGGTACAGCTACAAGGCCGCCCGCTACATGGTCAAACGGGGTTTCAAAAAGGTGTATTGGTTCCGCACGGGTCTGCCGGCCTGGAAGGCTGCGGGTTATGCTGTACAACGCAGCAGCTGATTCGAGGAGAGATAGCCATGGAAGGAGGTATGGCAGGCGTGAATGTCGTAAGTGCCAGCGATGACCTGAAGGGTGCCAAGGTGATGGTGATCGATGACAGCAACACCATCCGGCGCAGTGCAGAGATCTTTCTCGTACAGGCGGGTTGTGAAGTCATCCTGGCGGAGGATGGGTTCGATGCCCTGGCCAAGATTGCGGACCACCTTCCCGAGGTGGTGTTCGTGGACATCATGATGCCCCGCCTGGATGGTTACCAGACCTGTGCCCTGATCAAGAAAAACCCCCGTTTCCGGGATACGCCGGTCATCATGCTGTCCAGCAAAGACGGCCTCTTCGACCGGGCCCGGGGCCGGCTGGTGGGTTCCGATGAATACCTGACCAAACCCTTCAGCAAGGAAGGCTTGCTGGATGCGGTGCGCCGCCACCGCAGTGGGGAGCGTTGAGCCACTTGGCGATCGAGGAAAGCCCTATGTCCGTAAAGCGAGTCCTGGTGGTGGATGACTCCCCCACCGAACGTTTTTTTCTCACCGATCTGTTGCGCAAGAACGGTTACGAGGTCATCACCGCGGACAGCGGTGAACAGGGTGTAGCCCTGGCCAAGAGCGAGAAGCCCGACCTGGTGTTGATGGACGTGGTCATGCCTGGCCTCAACGGCTTCCAAGCAACACGCCAGCTGTCCCGGGATCCGGTCACCCAGAAGATCCCCGTCATCATGTGTACCACCAAGGACCAGGAGACGGACCGGGTCTGGGGCATGCGCCAGGGTGCCGTGGAATACGTGGTGAAGCCCGTCGTGGCGGAAGAACTGCTGGGCAAGATCGTGGCCCTGGGGTGAGCACGGCGTGAGTGCGACGATCAACGAGAACCTGCGGGATTTCCAGGCCCGTCTGGCGGACAAGCTCAAGGCCGCGGAATCCACCGGTGGCACCCACTCCAAGCTGGGTTTCCTGGCCGGCGGCCAGAACTGGATGGTGGATCTGGACCAGGTGAACGAGGTGGTCACGGTACCCGAGCTGACGGTAGCACCCTGGGTCCGTCCCTGGTTCGTGGGGGTGGCCAGCGTGCGTGGCGTGATCTACGGCTGTGTCGATCTGGCCGCTTTCGCCGGCATGGCCGAACCCCTGCCCAGGGGTGAATCTCGCCTGCTCCTGGTGCACCCACGCTTTGGTGTGAACGCAGCCCTGCGGGTGGAACGGGCCCTGGGCCTGCGTCCCCAGCAGGAACTCACCCAGGAGCCGGACACCACCATTGCCCCCACTTGGGTACTGGCCCGCTGGCGGGATGCCGCCGGTGAAATCTGGACCGAAATCAGTGTGGAAGATCTGGTGCAGACCCCGGATTTTCTGAATGCCGGTCTATAAGGTGCGAATACCCGGCTGACGGCAGTCAACGGAAAGAATCACTGGGAGATCTGTATGGCAACAACAACCCGAGTCGGCAAGCCTGAATCGCCCAAGGGAAGCATCTTCCTACGTCTCAGCGAGCGCCTGGGGCCGGGCATTCGTTCCGGCCTGGATCGTCTGGGGATACTGGACCCGGAGCGGATTCCCCTGTTGCAGCGTGTCCCCGGGGAGCAGCGCCAGTCCGTACTGGTGATGGTCCTGCTGTTTTCCCTGCTACTGTCCGGACTTTTTCTGGGCTGGAACATCATCCAGACGGGCAATCGGGCGGAGTACATCGAAATCGCCACACGTCTGCAGATGCTTTCCCAACGCTATTCCAAGACCGCCCAGCAGGCAGTGCTGGGCAATGCCAAGGCCTTCGTGCAAATGGACGAGGCCCGCAGAGGCTTTGCCGATGGCGTCGATACCCTGATCAATGGCGGTGCCGGGGTGCCCTCTTCCCCCTTCTACATGCAGGATGACCTGGTCGCCCTGCAGGAGCGCTGGCAGACCGCAGAAAAGGATATCCAGGCCCTGAGCAGTCAGCAGGGCCTGCTGGTGAACCTGAGCCATGCCCTGGATGAAATCAACCTGCGCAACACAGAACTGCTGGACCTGACGGAGCAGGTGGCAGCCCTGCTGCCCGGTGATGCCAAGAAGCAGTGGGCCTTCGCCAATCAGCAGGCCCTGTGGACCCAGCGTATGGCCAAGAACGCCAACGCCCTCATGTCCTCCGATCTCATCAACCCGGAAACGGCCTACCAACTGGCCCAGGACATCCGCACCTTCCGCGAGGTCCTGGATGGCCTGCAACGGGGCAGCACCAGCCTGGGCATCAGTGCCGTCGGCGATGTCAGCACCCGGGACAAGCTGCTGGAGTTGCAGGAAGTCTTCAGCGGCTTCGAAAACCAGGTGGACAACGTATTGAAAAACATGGCCCCCCTGGTGGAGGCCAAACGGGCCGCCCGGGAACTGTTCGATGAATCCGACACCCTGCTGAGCATGAGCCGGGATCTGACCAGCCGTTACCAGGACATGAACACGGGCTATACCTTGGTCCTGGCCATCATTTTCGGTCTCCTGGCGCTGGTCGCCCTTTTGCTCCTGGGGGTGAGCAACGTGCAGTCCGCTCAGCAACGTGCCCAGGAGGCCGCCGAGGAGAACCGGCGCAACCAGGACGCCATCCTGCGCCTGCTGAACGAGATGGGTGACCTGGCGGAAGGCGACCTGACGGTACAGGCCACGGTGACGGAGGACATCACCGGCGCCATCGCCGATTCGGTGAACTTCGCCATCGAGGAACTGCGTACCCTGGTACAGGGCATCAACCGGGCCGCCGAGCAGGTGGCCAGCTCATCCGCCGAGGCCCGGGTCAACGCCGAGGAACTGCTCAAGGCCTCGCAACAGCAGAGCCGGCGCATCGCCGACACCACCACGGCGGTGAACCAGATGTCCCAGTCCATCGTGGAGGTCTCGGCCAACGCCGCCGAATCGGCGGCCGTGGCGGAACAATCCCTGCAGACCGCCCGCCGAGGTGGGGATGCGGTACGGGACGCCATCGCCGGCATGAACCTCATCCGCGACCAGATCCAGGAGACCTCCAAGCGCATCAAGCGGCTGGGCGAGTCCTCCCAGGAGATCGGCGAGATCGTGGACCTGATTTCCGGCATTACCGAGCAGACCAACGTCCTGGCCCTGAATGCCGCCATCCAGGCGGCCGCGGCCGGCGAGGCTGGGCGGGGCTTTTCCGTGGTGGCGGAAGAGGTCCAGCGCCTGGCGGAGCGTTCCGCCCAGGCCGCCAAGCGCATCGGTGTGGTGGTGAAAACCATTCAGAGCGACACCCAGGATGCGGTGAACGCCATGGAGGCCTCTACCCAGGGTGTGGTTCAGGGTGCGGCCCGTTCCGATGCCGCCGGTAACTCCCTGGCGGAGATCGAGGCCGTATCCGACCAGCTGGCCCACCTCATCCAGAACATCTCCGCAGCCACCCGCAGCCAGGCCCGTACGGCAGAGCAGGTAAAGGACAACATGCAGGATATCCTGATGGTGACCGAACAGGCATCCCAGCGTACCCAGCGCAGTGCGGAATCCGTGGCCCAGATGACGGTGCTATCGGATGAATTGAAGATATCCGTATCCGGCTTCAAGCTGTGACACACAAAACGGGGACTCGGCAATGAACATGGACCTGGACGACTTCGACATTGGCCCCCTGACCTGGGTCAAGGCGGAACTGGACACGGCCCTCGACGCGGCCCTGGAAGCCCTGAGGGATTGGAACGGCGAGGACACCAACCCCCTCAAGGCGGCAGCCGCCCACCTGCACCAGGTCTATGGCGCCCTGCAGATCGTGAATCTGCAGGGGGTGTCCCTGCTCACCTCTGCCACAGAACAGCTGTTGACAGAGATGGGCCGACAGGATGCCCTGCGCGACCAGACCTCCCTGGACACCGTGCAGGAGGCCATCCATGCCCTGCAGTCCTATCTCGACGGCCTGGTGGCGGGGGCCCCCCATGCCGAACTACGCCTCACACCGGTGTACCAGGCCGTGGTGACCCAGCGCGGCGGTGATGCCCCTGCGCCCAGCGAACTGTTCTTCCCCGATACCGAAGCCCGGCCTCCGAAACGCCCCAACGGCCCTGATCCGGACGACAGTACCCGTGCCCGTGCCATCCATGGCGCCCGGGTCAGCTACCAGCGAGGCCTGCTGCAAGTCCTGCAGAACAAGGAGCCCATGGCCGGTCTGCTGCTCATGGGGCAGGCCGTGCGCCAGGTGGAGTTCCTGGCACCCGGGGCCAGCCAATACAGTTTCTGGTGGACCACGGCGGGGCTCATCGAGGCCCTGCAACGCGAGAGCATCCCCCTGGATTTGTGGATCAAACGCCTGTGCGGCCGCATCGACCTGCAGATGCGCCGTCTCATGGAGGGCTCCCGCCAGCTGGCGGAGCGTCTGTTCAACGACGTGCTCTTCTACGTGGCCCAGGATCCGCTGCCCCAGGGGCGCACAGCCGAGGTACACGATCTGTACGCTCTGCGCCGCTACTTCCCCGACATGGGTACGGGCCTGGCTGCAGAATTGCTGCCCTTCGTCGCCAGCCTGAAGGACAACCTGAACACGGCCAAGGACCACTGGATACGCTACTGTGGCGGTCGCAGCGAAAACCTGGAACCCTTCCAGCAGGCCGCCACGGGTCTGTTCGAGGCCGCCGTGCGTCTGCCCAACCAGGCCATGAAGGACTTGACCCGGATCGTGCAGGCAGTGGCCAAGCGCATGCCCGGTGTGGGCGATGCCGGTCACAACGAGTCCTTGCAGGTGGAAATGGCCACGGCCCTGTTGTTGGGCCTCAATGCAGCAGAACACTTCGAGAAGTTGGGGGAGGAGTTCACCCGTCAGGCCCAGGCCCAGGCCATGCGGGTCCAGGCTGCCCTGGACCCCAGCTTCAATGTGGCCAACATCCCCCAGGTGGACATGCTGGACGAGATGTCCCGGGCAGCCCAGGAAAAGCTGTTGCTGGCCCAGGTCACCCACGAGATCCAGGCCAACCTGCACCTGGTGGAAGAGATCCTGGACAAGTTCTTCCGCAACGAAGAGGAAAGGGGTGGCCTGCCCAGGGTGCCCGGTCTGCTGAAACAGATCCTGGGTGCCCTGCAGATCCTGGAACTGGACGTGGCAAGTACCCTGGTGACGGAGGCCATGACCCGCATCGGCCATTTCGATGCGGCAGACATGCAGATCCCCGCCGAAAACCTCAACTGGGTGGCCGAGGCCCTGTCCACCCTGGGTTTGTATGTGGATGCCCTGCGCTATGGGCGCGATGATCCCAAGGAGATGCAG
>CAZVNY010000044.1:0-10644 GCA_964628785.1 uncultured Thiobacillus sp. | reverse complement strand
AAAGAGATTTCAGGGTAAATTTCGGGAAAACGGGGCTGAATGTGTCGAACTCGGGGTCTCCAGACAGGAATCGCGGCACGTATCTCGCCGTCCACGAACCAGCCAAGATGGGCAATTGGAATTTCCGCCAATTCGAAAAGCTGGCTGACCACTTGTGGATGGGTGACCACGCTACTTCCCCAACGCTCCCAGGCCGCGCGGTAATCCCCGGCTGAGATCGGCGTCCAGCTGCGGTCACGACAGAAACTCAGGTGGCTGTACAGAAGGTCATGTCACCCGTTCCCCCGGCTTTCACCCCTACAGGGCCGCCGGATCGCCTCTTCCAGACAGGCCTTGCCGCCCTCCGGGACAACCAGCCCGAGGCGGGGATGCGCTGGCAAGCCTTGAGGCTTGAATGGGCAGGTGACAAGGGTTACAGCCGGGATTGCAGACAAGCACGGATGTCGCTTGCCTGCATGCCTTTTTTGCTCACCGCCGTGTAGGCCTGGGCGAATGCCGTGCCGGAATCGGCCAGCAGCCAGAGCCCATCCTCCCGGTAACGCAACAGATGCGCGAAGTTGCGCTGGCGCTGGGAGTCGGACAAGGGCCGGCGGAGAATCTTCATGTCGGCGAAGTCGATGAGCCCCAGATGCCCCTCTTCGGTCCTGACCACGTTGCCCAGGTGGATGGAGCGAAAGAAGACCCCCTGCTCATGCAAGCGGGCGACGAAGCGGCCAAGCTGATCGCGCAGGGCATGGGCGTCCGCATCGCCCATGGGTCTGCGGATGATCTGGCGCAGAGTGTCTCCCGGCAGGGGCTGGTAGTGCACCACGTCCCGTTGGATATCCGGGAAGCGGTAGACCGCCAATACCCGGGGACAAGGGATACCCAGCTGGCTGAGCCTGGCAGCGTTGTCCGCGAAGCGCCGGGCATAGGGATACCAGGCGGCGGAGGAGATGCGACGTTTGCGCCGGAAGAGCTTGAGGTAGCTGCCATCCGTGCGCAGCAATACCTTCTCGCCGTAGCCGTCGGCCTCGATGACCTGGGCATCACCACGCAAAACGAGATAGTCCGCTCGGCTGTCAGACTTAGGCATGGGCAGTGTCCTTTGCAGGGTATACGCAATCCATGCTTCAGGCCTGGGGAAGATGTGCATCCAGCCAGAGCCAAAGCGGACTGTTGGGTGGCCAATTCTGCAGCAAACGCCGCCGGTCCCGGCGCCAGGCACAGAGATGGCCCCTGCAGGAAGCGTGTTCTCGCATGGCATCCAGATCGATCAATTTGATCTCATCATGGTCCCACAAGAGATTGGTCGCCTTCAGGTCGCCATGGCTCAGGCGCTCGCGATACAGCTGGGCAAAGAGTCGGCCCAGGGCACGGGCTTCAGGCTCGGGTGGAGGCATGTCAGGATCCAGATGCTGGAGCAGGTTGCTGCCCGGGCAATATTCGGTGAGCAGCCAGGCCCGTCCACGCAGGGGTCCCAGGCGCTCCTCGATCAATGCCAGGGGAAAAGGGGTGGGAATGCCCATGAGCTGCAGGCGGTGTCCCTCCCGCCAGGAGTGGGCAGCACGACTGGACCTGAAAAGCCGGGAGAGCCTGTGGCGCGAGTTCTTGATGTTGTAGCGCTTGATCACCAGGGCCCGGCCGGCCACATCGATGCGTGCCACTGTACAGGTATTGCCATCCTTGAGCAGGGTACCTGCCAGCAGGTAAGCATCGGGTCTGGCCAGAACGGGCGCCAGATGCTCCGCTTCACTGCGCCACACGGCGGCGTAGCGTCTGAAGCTGTGCTCCACCTTGAACAGGGTGCAGTCCCGCCGGGTCTTGGCCAGATAATCCTTCAGACGCCGTTGCTGTTCCAGGACCAGGGCATGCTGCAGAGCGGTTGAGGAAGGTGCATGCAACGTGGTACCCGGATTGGCCCCGGCGTAGGCCGTCAACAATGGGGCCATGTCCGCCAGCTCCAGCCACCAGCTGCGGGGAAGCTGAGCACAGAGCATGGCCAGGTCATGGGCGGCATACCTTTCCGCTAGGGGCTTTTGCCCATGTACCCGGATGGCATCGCCATCCAACAACAGCCACTGCCCATCAGTACCTTCGCCGTGGTAGAGGAAATTGCCCAGATGCAGGTCCGTATGCTGCAGTCCGGCGGCGTGGACGCGGCCCAACAGGGTAAAGGCCGGGCGCAGCAGGGCGATGGCTCGGGCATCCCCAGGTAGCAGCCCTCCCTGCGCGCGCCAGGCCTGCAGCAGGGTGTGGCTGGGTGCCAGAAAGGCGGTCAGCAGGGCATGGCCCCCATCTGCCAGGGGGGCTGCCGCCAGGACCGGCGGCGTGGGAATCCCGGCGGCCGCAAGTGCGGCAAGGCCTGCGTGCTCCCGTTGCCAGTTGCGCAGGCTTTGCGCGTCGACGAACAGCTTCACCAGCAGCCTGGGGCCCCTGGCGTCTCCGTAGACGCCCTCCCCCACCAGGCGTTTGCCCGGCAGCAGACGCAAAAGCCTGTGCACCACCAGCTCCTGTCCCGTCTCCAGAGCGATGCGGAAAGGCAGCGTCGGTGTGCGTCCGGCAGCCCGCAGGGCGGCGGCATCCAGCAGGGGTGGCGGCAAGGCCTGCTGTTCCGGTCCCGGCTCAGGCATCCGCCCTCCCCCCTGCATCAGGCATGGACGGGACAGGTCCTGCTCATTCCCGTCCCTGGAAAAAGGCCAGGATCTTGCCTATGCGCCGCTTGTCCCCGGCATCGAGGCGGCGCTTGCCGGCATAGTCCAGATAGAAGGCCAGACGCTGGCTGCGGCTGAGCTGGTATTTGGCCACCTTGTCCAGGCAGGCCAGATCCTTGATGATGCGATAGCGCAGCAAGGGCCCCCACCAGAAACGGCCGGAAGGGCAATCGATGAGAAAAAGTCTGGGGGGGGTGCCGTCATCCACCAGCAGGTTGCGCCACTTCAGGTTGTTGTGGGCAAAGCGATGGGCATGCAGGGTGCGAGTGGCAAAGGCCAGTTGCCGGGACACGGCAGCCACCCAGCGGCGATCCTTGAGGCGGAGGTCCCCCGTGTCGGCCAGGCGCTTCATATCCAGCGTGCCTTCGAGCTCCGCGGTGATCATGACGCCGCGCTGGAACCTGCCATGCCGCCGCTCCAGTCCCCAGGCCACCACAGCAGCCGCGGGCAGACCCCAGTCCGCAAACTGACGCAGGTTTTCCCATTCCGCCCGGACACGGGGGCGACCCAGCCAGGGGCGCAGCAGGCCCTTGCCCGCGCCGTGATAGCGCTTCACGTAATAACGACGACCATCCAGCTCTACCCGCAGTACCCGGCTCAGCGGGTCACTGGCGATGGCCTCGCCCTCCAGGGCAAACACGCTGTCCAGGCTGGCAAAGGCCGTGCGGGCCTCGGGGCCCAACAGGCTTTTCTCGATCTTCCAGGGGCTCATCGCTGCAATGCCGGCAGATGCGCGAACTTGCGTTCATAACGCAGCTTGAGCCGGGCACTCTCCCGTTGCAGAAATTGCAGCAGGGCACGCTCCCGCTGCAGGGTGTCCCGCAGGGGACCGGGGAAATAGGCCTGCAGGAAGCGCAGGATGTCCCGCCGGGTCAGGCCGATGCCCAAGGCGGAGAAGGCCAGGGCCGCCAGGTCCTTGTCACGCCAGCGCCGGGGCGTGTGCCTGCGGATCTGGGCACGGTGCAGATCGATGAGGGAAAGCCGAAAATCCGTTGCCGTGGGTGCCGGCTGGGTGTGCAGCAAAAAGTGACAGAGGTAGAGATCGCGATGGTTCATGCCGCCTTCGTGCATGCGTCGTGCCATGTCCGCCACCCGCTGGACGAGGGCGCGTTTCAGGGCTGGGGCCGGGGGATGTTGGGGCCATTCCCGGCAAAAGTCTTCCAGACTGATGCTGGGGATCAGGGCCCGGGTGATGATAAAGGAGTGCTGACGGGCGGGATTATGCCCCCGTTCGCCGTAGGCCACCGCCTGCATGGTGGCCACGCCCAGCCCCTCCAGGCGCCGGATGGCCCGCCATTCGTTGCGTGCCCCCAGCACCGGCAGACGCAGGGTGAGCAGGTTCTTGAAGATTTCCCCCCAGCCCACGCCGCGATGGATCTTGACGAAATAGACCTCTCCCTTGATCTCGGTACACAGGGTGCGCCGCCCCGCCAGTTCCCGATAGACCTGCCCCTGCAGGGCCTCTACCGCTTGATAGGGGTCCTTGCCCTGCCAGAGGCTGCGCAAGGGCTCGTCCAGGAACAGTGTGCTCATGTCCCCTGCCCCCCGGCACAATGTGCCAGGATCAGATCAGTGGCCCGGCTGTGCAGGCTGTAGATATCCGCCTCCTGGGCATAGGCCAGGGCATTGGCCTGCCAGCGGCCCCGGGCATCCTTGTCCTCCAGCATCTGGGCCAGCAGGGCATTCAGCCGAGCCTGCTCGAAGGGCTCGGCCACCACTAGGCCGGCCTGGGCCTCCTGGATGTAATGGGCGTAGCCACATACCCCCGTTGTCAGCACCGGCAACCCCGCCACCAGGGCTTCCAGCAGCACGGTGCCGGTGTTCTCGCTGTAGGCGGGATGGATGAGCAGGTCCGCCCCCAGCAGAAAGCGGGGCACGTCGTCGCGGCCCGACAAAAACTCCACCTGCTGCGCCAAGCCCAGGCTGTCCGCTTGGCGCCGGAAGGCCTTGGGGTCGTCCTGGCCGATGATCAGGAAGCGGCTGCGCTGCCTGAGCCCATCCGGCAGGGCCGACATGGCCAGGAGACTGCGGTCCACCCCCTTGGTCCTGAAGCCGGAGCCGATCTGCAGTAGCAGCAGCCCATCCTCGTCCAGGCCGAACTCCCGGCGAAAATCGGCGCGTATCTCCGCCGCATTGGCCGGGGCCCGGCGATCCGGGGTGATGCCCGGGGGCAGCAGATGGAAACGCGCGGCCGGGGTGCCGTAGTACTGCGTGAACTGGGGCTGCTGGGCAGGGGAGATCACCAGGATCTGCGTATCGGATTGCGGCCCGAATACCGCCTGCTCGTAGGCGGCAAAGTGGCGGTAACGGGCAGTGCGACGGTAGAGGCGCGATTTCAGGCGCCGGGCCTTGTGCGCAAAACAGGGATCGGCGGCGTAATACACGTCCAGGCCGGGCATCTTGTTGAAGCCCACCACGCAACTCACCGGCCGCTGCCCCAGGTCATGCTGCACCCAGCGCTGGTATTTCTCGTAACGTCCGTGATTGCTCCAGGCCGTGACCGGCACCCGCACCAGCTCGAAGCCCGCCGGCACCTCCCCCTGCCAGTCCAGGGCATAGATGCGGATGCCATGGGCCCGGGCCTGGCAGGCCAGGGCAATGCGCAGGAAATCCCGTTGCAGGCCGCCATAGGGAAAGTACTTGTACAGGCAGAAGGCCAGTTGCATCAGCCTGCCCCTGCGCTCACCGGCTGGGCGGTTGGCTGGGCGGTTGGCTGGGTGTCCGCCTGCTCCGCCAGTAACGTGGTCAGCGCCTCCCATACCCTGTCCGGGGCAAGCCGGGTGAAACACAGGGGCTGCTCCCGGGCAAGATCGAAGTGACGGCGTTCCTCCTCGCTGGGGCGGTGCTTGCACTGCCGGGAAAAACAGGGGGCACAGACGAAATCGCTGGCCAGATGCACCTGGCTCCGGCCCCAGGCCCCGGTATAGCCCGGGTTCGTGGGACCAAACAGGGACAGGGTGGGCACCTCCAGGGCAGCGGCCAGATGTCCCAGGCCGGTATCCACCGCCACGCAGGCCCGGGCCCCGGCCAGCTCCACCGCCATCTCGCCCAGCGTGAGGCGGGGCAGTACGCTGGTCAGGGGCAGCCCCTGGGCCAGGCGATCGGCCCGGGCCTTTTCCTCGGCATTGCCCCAGGGCAGGCGTACACGCCAGCCCGCGGCACAGGCCCGCTGGGTCAACTCGCGCCAGTAGGCCTCCGGCCAGTGCTTGGTTGGCCAGGTGGTGCCGTGCAAAAACAGCAGATAAGGCCCCGACGCCCCGGTCTGGTAGGCCACCCTTGCCAGTAGACGTGCACGATCCAGGCCATAGCGCCCGTCTTCCCCGGCGTCGGGAGGCGAGGCGTAGCCCAGGGCGGCGGCGAACAGCTCCCGCACCCGCAACACCGCATGACGCCCCCAGGGCACTCGGTGGCGGTGTTGATAGAACAGGCTGGCCAGGGGCTCCCGGGCGGAGTGCCGGTCCAGGCCATGGATGGGTGCCTTGGCTAAACGGCTCAACCAGGCACTCTTCAACAGGCCCTGGGCGTCGATCACGGCGTCATAAGGCTCGGCCCCCAGGGCCTGGCGAAAGGCCCGCCACTCACCGCTGCGCCGGGCCTGCAAGGGGTGCTTGCGCCAGCGTCGCAGGGCCACCGGGATGACCCGCTCCACGGCCCGGTGCCAGGCCGGGATCTCGGCAAAGGCCTCTTCCACCACCCAGTGGAAGCGGATGTCCGGCAGGGCCCGGGCCGCATCCGTCACCGCCGGCAGGGTGTGGATCACGTCCCCCAGGGACGAGGTCTTCACGATCAGGACCCGCATGCTTTTCTCAGCCATGGGGCATGTGTTGCAGGGTTTGTGCTGCCACCATTGCAGGTGCTGGCGGGGCCACCACCCCCAATTCCGCCAGGCCCGCCCACACCCGCTCTGGCAGCAGCTCCGTCAGGCAGCGGGTATGGCCCAGGGGGCAGGTGCGCTTGAAGCAGGGCGAGCAGTCCAGGCCCAGGCTCTGGATGGACACCCGCTGGGACAGGGGCGGGGTGTGCTCCGGGCTGGAGGAGCCGAAGATGGCCACCAGGGGGATGTCCAGGGCAGCGGCCACGTGCATGAGGCCGGAGTCGTTGGTGACGGCCGCCGCCGCCAGGGCCAGCAGGTCCACCGCATCCCCCAGGCTGGTACGGCCGGCCAGGTCATGGGCATGGGGGTTGTCCCTGCAGATGCTCTCCGCCGCCGTCTTGTCCTTGTCCGAACCCAGCACCCAGACCTGGAAGCCCGCCGCTGCCAGGCTGCGCCCCAGCTGGGCAAAGTAAGACAGGGGCCATTGCTTGGCCGGGCCGTATTCAGCCCCGGGCATGAAGGCCACCGCCGGCCGTTGCGTGTCCAGGGCCAGCCTGCCCGCCAGACTGGCCTGGTTGGCCGCATCGGCCCGCAGGCGCGGCAGGGGAAAGGGTTCGGGCAGGGGTGCGTCTGGAGGGCCGGCCAGGGCGACGAAGCGCTGCACGGTCATGGGCAGGGCTACCGGGTCCAGATGCCGCAGGTCGTTCAACAGGCCATAACGCATCTCACCACGAAAGCCGGTGCGTTTGGGAATCCCTGCAAACCAGGGAACCAGGGCGGATTTCAGGGAGCCCGGCAGGACGATGGCCTGGTCATAGCCTTCCTTTGCCAGCTCCCGCCCCAGCCGCCAGCGCGCCGCCAGTCCCACTTTGCCATGGCCCAGGGGCATCACCACGCCGCGATGCACCTCCGGCATGCGCGCCAGGATGGGCAGGGACCAGCGCGGCGCCAGCACATCTATCCTGCAGTCGGCATCACGCCTCAGGGTCATGAACAGGCTTTGCGCCATGACCATGTCCCCCACCCAGGAAGGGCCAACCACCAGGATGCGGCGGATCTCGGGGCGCAGGATCGGGGCATTCATCCCCGTACCTTAACCCACAGCTTCATGAGGATTCCATGACGATATGCAAAAGCGCAGGGATACATCCCGGCTTGCCCCCAGGTGAAGGAATCGTGTCGGCTGTTCTGCGGTTTTCCCCCCGGGCCATGGCCTGAAACCAAGGCAACCACCGGCCAAAGAATGCGGTGGCCCGCCCCCAAAGAAACGCTGATCAAATGCGTCATCGCGAGGAGCGAAGCGACGCGGCGATCCAGAATTTATTGATTTCGTATGGATTCCGGATTGCTGCGCCGTGCTTGCGTGGACGCCAGGGGATTTGTGCAGCGTTTCCCTGAGAGGTCGCCCGAAGTGGCAATCAACTGCGGTTTTTAGGATCATCTGTCACAGGCCATCGGCATCGGTTTGGACTGGCTCGTGCTTACGTCCGTCTTTGAGTTCGTACTCGGCAAACTTCAAGGCAAGTCCTGCTCGTCCATGCTTGATGCCTACACCTGCAAGGATGGAAACATTTGGCCAGTGGTGCTGCTGGTCACGGCAGCGGCGCCGTACATCGCAGCCTGATTCAGGGGTTTGTAGCAGTGGCAGCAGTGCCCGGCGATACCTTCCAAGCGATCCCGTCACGTAACACCAGGCACAAGGCAGCAAGCACCTGCCGCCATAAGTGCCGGGCAGATTCCTTGATTTACGAGCTCCGCCCCCCGGTATTGGGGGTACGGGGGTGCCGCTTCTGCGTGGAAGCGACCGAATAGATCAGATCAGTGCCTGTTCATGCGAAGGGATGCCGCCGCACGATGGTCTCTTCCCTGTCCGGACCAGTGGAGATGATGTCGATGGGCACGCCGCACAGTTCCTGCATGCGGTCCAGGTATTTGCGCGCGTTGGCGGGCAGTTTCTCGAAGGTCTTCACCCCCACGGTGCTCTCCTTCCAGCCGGGGTGATCCTCGTATACGGGCTCGCAGTCCGCCAGCATCTCGGCGCCCACGGGCAGGATGTCGCATACCTCGCCATCCAGCTTGTAGCCGGTGGCGATGCGCACGGTGTCCATGCCGTCCAGCACGTCCAGCTTGGTGACGCACAGGCCGGAGATGCCGTTGATCTGGATGGCCCGCTTCAGGGCGGCGGCGTCGAACCAGCCGCAGCGCCGGGGCCGGCCGGTGGTGGCACCGAACTCGTTGCCCTTTTCCGCCAGCCACCTGCCGTTGTCGTCGAACAGCTCCGTGGGGAAGGGGCCGGAGCCCACCCGGGTGGTGTAGGCCTTGGTGATGCCCAGGATGTAGTGCATGGCCGAGGGGCCCATGCCGGAGCCGGTGGAGGCGCCACCGGCGGTGCAGTTGGAGGAGGTGACGAAGGGGTAGGTACCGTGGTCGATGTCCAGCAAAGTACCCTGGGCGCCTTCGAAGAGCAGGTTTTCACCGCGCTTGTTGGCCTCGTAGAGCTGTCGGGGCACGTCGCCGATCATGGGCTTGATCTTCTCGGCCATTTCCATGGCCTGATCCAGGGTCTTGTGGAAATCCACGGTCTCCCACTTGAAGTAGTGCTTGAGCACGTAGTTGTGGTAGTCCAGCACCTCCCCCAGCTTGGCGGCGAAGCGCTCCCGGTGCAGCAGGTCCTGCATGCGGATGGCGCGGCGGGCGATCTTGTCCTCATAAGCCGGGCCGATGCCGCGTCCGGTGGTGCCGATCTTGCCGGCCCCCTTGGCGGCCTCCCGGGCATGGTCCAGAGCCACGTGATGGGGCAGGATCAGGGGGCAGGCCTCGGAGAGAGTGAGGCGGCTGGCCACGTCCATGCCGCCCTGCTCCAGCATGTCCACTTCCTTGATGAGGGCCTCGGGGGAACACACCACGCCGTTGCCGATGAAGCAGCGCACGCCTTCCCGCAGGATGCCGGAGGGGATCAGGTGCAGCACGGTCTTCTTGCCGCCGATCACCAGCGTGTGACCGGCATTGTGGCCGCCCTGGAAGCGCACCACGCCCTGGGCCCGGTCGGTCAGCCAGTCCACGATCTTGCCCTTGCCTTCGTCACCCCACTGGGTGCCGATCACCACGACGTTCTTGCTCATTTCAGTACCCTTGCTGAATCAGGAGATGGTTTGAATGGGTTAAACGGGTTGCAATGGCTGCAGGTCCCAGCCTTGGGCGGTCTGCACCAGGATGCGGTCACAGCCGGATTCACCCCGGTGGGCCTGCTGCCCGGGCAGCTCCACGACCACCCGCTCGCCGGCCTGGCGCAGGGCGTCGATCTTGCGCTGCAGCGCGCTGTCGCCAGTACAGGGGGCAAGGATACCGCGACGCCCTTCCGGGTCCGGCAGACAGTCCATGATCTGGCGCAGGTCCAGGGAAAAGCCGGTGGCGGGACGGTTGCGGCCGAACACGCTGCCAGCCCCGTCGTAGCGCCCGCCCAGGGCCACGGCCCGGGCCTGGCCCCCGGCATAGGCGGCCATGACCACGCCGTTGTGATAGCCATGCCCGCGCAGGTCCGACAGGTCCACGCTCACCGGGGCATCCTGCGCGGCATCCAGCAGACGGTAGAGCTCATCCAGGGCCTGGTGGATGTCCTTGGACTGGGGCAGGGTTTGCCGCGCCCGGTCCAGGGCCTCGCGGCCGCCATAGAGCTCCGTCAGGGCGAGAAAGCCGTCCCGCCACAGGGGTTCCAGCCCGGCGCACAGGGCCTGTACCTGGGGGGTGTCCTTCTGGCGCAGGGCGGCAAACAGGGCTTCCGTGGCCTGGGTGTCCAGCCCCGCGCCGGCCGCCATGGCACGAAACAGGCCGGCGTGGCCCAGGCTCAGGCGCATGTCCGGCACGCCGGCCACCTCCAGGGCAGCCAACAGCAGGGCCTGGATCTCCAGGTCCGCCTCGATGCCGGCATGGCCGAAGAGCTCGGCCCCTACCTGGATGGGCTCCCGCCGGGCCAGCATGCCGGCAGGCCGAGTACGCAATACCGGCCCGGCATAGCACAGGCGGGTCACCCCCTGACGGTTGAGGAGATGGGCGTCCATGCGGGCGGCCTGGGGGGTCATGTCGGCGCGCAGGCCCAGCATGCGGCCGGACAGACCATCCATGACCTTGAAGGTTTGC
>CAZVNY010000043.1:0-10723 GCA_964628785.1 uncultured Thiobacillus sp. | reverse complement strand
CCATTCCCGCCGCCCTGGCTGGGCAGGATCTGCTGGTGTCCTCCCAGACCGGCAGCGGCAAGACCGCCGCCTTCCTGCTGCCCAGCCTGCACCGGCTGGCGCAACCCGTGTCATTGCCGGGGGCCGACAAGCTGCAGGGCCCGCGCATGCTGGTGTTGTGCCCTACCCGGGAGTTGGCCCTGCAGGTGGAAAAGCAGGCCCGCATCTACGGCAAGGGCCTGAAGCGGCTGCGTACCGCCTGCCTGGTGGGGGGGGCTGCCTTCGGGCCCCAGTTCCAGGCCCTGAAGGCCAATCCGGAGGTGGTGATCGCCACCCCGGGACGTCTCATCGACCATCTGGAGCGGGGGCGCATCGATTTTTCCAGTCTGGAGGTCCTGGTGCTGGACGAGGCGGACCGCATGCTGGACATGGGCTTCGTGGAGGATATCGAGAACATCGTCGCCCGCACCCCGGACAGCCGCCAGACCCTGCTGTTCTCTGCCACCCTGGACGGCAGCGTGGCGCGCATCGCCCGGGAGATGACCCGCAACCCGCAACGCATTGAGGTGCTCACCCAGGCGGAGCACAAGGGCAACATCGACCAGCGCCTGCTCTTCGTGGATGACGTGGGGCACAAGCACCGCCTGCTGGACCATCTGCTGCGGGATGCGGCCCTGACCCAGGCGGTGGTCTTCACCGCCACCAAGAAGAGCGCCGAGGAACTCTCGGAAAGCCTGCTGGAGCAGGGCTTCAGCGTGGCCGCCCTGCATGGCGACATGCCCCAGTACAAGCGCAACCGTACCCTGCAGCGTCTGCGGGAGGGCATCACCCGGGTGCTGGTGGCCACCGACGTGGCTGCCCGGGGCATCGACGTGGCGGGCATCAGCCACGTCATCAACTTCGACATCCCCCGCCAGGCGGAAGACTACGTGCACCGCATCGGCCGTACGGGCCGGGCCGGGCGCACGGGCATGGCCTTCACCCTGGTGCACGGCAAGGAGCGGGGCCTGGTGCGGGACATCGAGCGCTACACCGGTGAAAAGGTCCAGATCGATGTGATCCCGGGCCTGGAGCCCCGCGCCCGCATCGACCACGAGCCCCGGCGCAAGTCCGCCAGCGACTGGAAGGCCAGGCCCAAGGGCGCCTGGCAGGGCAAGCCCCGGGCCGGCCAGCCCGCGGGCTTCGGCCATGCCGGCGCCCAGGGTCGGAGCTGGCAGGAGCGGGATCGGGGCTTCGCCAACAGCTGGAGCAAGCCCCAGTCCGAGGGGGCCCCATCCACCTCTGCCTCCGCCCTCCCATCCCGTGGCGAGCGCCAGTCCTGGTCCCGGCCTGGTGGGGAGGACAAGCCCACCTGGAAGAAGGGCAACAACTGGGCCCAAGGCAACAGTTGGGGGGAGCGGGGCTACAGCGGTAACCGACGGGGACGCGACGACCGCTGACGCCAGCGGCCGCCCTGGGCCCCAGCGCCCCTTGGAGACACGCTGATCAAATCCGTCATCGCGCGGAGTAAAGCGACGTGGTGATCCGGAAATCATGGCTTTCGCATGGATTCTGGATTGCCGCGCTGCGCTCGCAATGACAGGCCATGACGTCATAGCGAGCGTCGTGAAGCGATCCAGGACCTTTGCTCCGCATGAGGACAACGACCCAGTCCTTCACTCCCCTGGATTGCCGCATCGCCGCCGTCTCCTCGCAATGTCGGCAAGGGATTCGTTCAGCCTTTCCTCAGGGCGCGCAGCTCCAGCTCACCGCATCACCGGGGCGGCCGGCAAACTCGCCGGCATTCACCTCCAGCACATAGCGCACCGGGGCCCCGGGTCTGTGCACCGGGCAGGGGCCCCGGCCGCAGGGCTGCAGGCGGAGGCTGCCCGCCACCCGCAGGCCCGGGGTGATCCAGATGAGGTCGATGGGAAAGGCCATGTCCCGCATCCAGAAGCCGGCCAGGGCGTCTTCCGGCAACACGAACCACATGCCCGTGCCCGCCGCCAGGGCGGCGCGACCGGAGAGGCCCCGCTCCCGTTCCGCATCCCGCCACGCCGCCTGCACCCGCCAGCCCTGTTGACCGATACGCACCTGGCTGGCCAGCTCGGCGGCACAGCCGGCAGCCTCAGCCTGGAGGCCGCCAGCCAGTAGAATGGCGCTCCAAACCGCCTGCCACAGCCAATTCTTTTTGCGAATTTCCATGCGTTTCACCCTGACCCATAGCGAAGGACATGCCCGCCGGGGCGTGCTGGAGACCGCCCACGGCAGCATACAGACGCCGGTGTTCATGCCCGTGGGCACCGTGGGCACGGTGAAGGGGCTGACCCCCCACGAGCTCCAGGATCTGGGGGCCCGCATCGTCCTGGGCAACACCTTCCACCTGTGGCTGCGTCCCGGCCTGGAGGTCATTGCCGCCCATGACGGCCTGCACGGCTTCATGCAATGGCCCGGGCCCATCCTTACCGACTCCGGCGGCTTCCAGGTGTGGAGTCTGACGCATTTGCGCAAGATCACGGAACAGGGGGTGAAATTCGCCTCCCCTCTGGATGGCCAGCGCCTGCTGCTCTCCCCCGAGAAGAGCATGCAGATCCAGCGCGTGCTGGACTCCGACATCGTCATGATCTTCGACGAGTGCACGCCCTATCCCGCGGACTGGGACACGGCGCGCCGCTCCATGGAACTGTCCCTGCGCTGGGCGGCCCGCTCGCGGACCGCCTTCGACGAACAACAGGCGGGACGAAGCCCGGATCCGCCTGCGCCAGCACTCGGCGCCGGGGGCCGCCAGGCCCTGTTCGGCATCGTGCAGGGGGGCATGTACGAGGACCTGCGGGCGCGTTCCCTGGAGGGCTTGATGGCAATCGGCTTCGACGGCTATGCCCTGGGGGGGCTGTCGGTGGGGGAGCCCAAGGCGGACATGCAGCGCATCCTCGGCCGCATGGGCCCGGCCCTGCCCGCCCACCAGCCCCGCTACCTCATGGGGGTGGGCACGCCGGAGGACATCGTGTTTGCCGTGTCCCGGGGCATCGACATGTTCGACTGCGTCATGCCCACCCGCAATGCCCGCCACGGTCTGCTGTTCACCTGGTCCGGCGACATCCGCATCAAGAACGCCCGCTTTCGCCGGGATACGGGGCCCATCGATCCGCAGTGTGCCTGCTATACCTGCCGCCACTACAGCCGAGCCTATCTGCACCACCTGCAGCGCGCCGGCGAGATGCTGGGCCCGCGTCTTAACTCCATCCACAACCTGTATTTCTATCAGGACTTCACCGCGCGCATGCGGGAGGCCCTGGAACAGGGACGCTTCCAGGGCTGGGTACAGGCCTTTCTCGCCGGCCGGGGCACGGCCGGGAAGGTCCCGGCGGGGTAGGGCGTCGGTAGGTCGCCGGTCTTGATCTGAGCGGGTTGGGGCTGTATAGAGGACCTCATGAAGCCCATCACCCGCATCCTTGCCGCCACGGATTTTTCCGCTCCCGCCCGTCATGCCGTGGCCCGGGCCTTCCGCCTGGCCAATGAAAGCGGCGCGCGTATGGAACTTGCCCACGTGGTGGGCCAGGGGCCCCTGGATGGCCTGCGTCGGCTGCTGGGCCTGGAATCGGCCCCCGTGGAGGAGTACATCCTGGAGCGGGCCCGGGAAGGTCTGGACAAGCTGGTTGGCGAACTGGGGCAGAGCCGGGACGGGGAGATAGGCATCCATCTGACCACGGGGGGAGTGCTGTACACCCTGTTGGCCCTGGCGGACGAGCTGGACGCGGACCTGCAGGTGGTGGGGGCCAAGGGCGAGGACTACCTGGGCCGGTTGTTCCTGGGGACCACGGCGGAACGCCTCATCCGGCGCACCTCCCGGCCTGTGCTCATGGTGCGCCAGACCCCCCACGAGCCCTATCGCCGGGTGTTGGTGCCGGTGGATTTCTCGCCCTGGTCCATCCCCTCCATCCATCTGGCGCGTATGGTGGCGCCCCAGGCGGAGCTGGTGATCGTGCACGCCTTCGAGGCGCCCTTCGAGTCCAAGCTGCAGTTCGCCAGCGTGCGGGAAGACATCATCGACCGCTATCACGCGGCCACCCGGCGGGAGGCCCAGGCGGAACTGGATGAACTGGTCCTGCGGGCGGGCCTGCCGGTGGATTCCGTCAGCGCCCGGGCCATACACGGTCCCACCACCCGGGTCATCCTCACCCAGGAACAGGAGTGGGACTGCGACCTTATCGTCATGGGCAAGTACGGCAAGGGGGCCATGGAGGACATGCTGCTGGGCAGCGTGACCAAGCACATCCTCTCCGAGGCCAGCGGGGATGTGTTGCTGGTGTGCGAGCGGGACGCGTGAGGGTTAGTTAGTTAGGCAAACGCTGATTAAGTCCGTCATCGCGCGGAGTGAAGCGACGTGGCGTTCCAGGAGTGATTGCTTTCACATGGACTCTGGATTGCCGCGCTGCGCGGGCAATGCCGGCAAGGGATTCGTTCCGCGTTTCCTTGGAACGCGTTAGGGCTTGCTTCAGGCCTCCATCGAGGCCCGGTCAGGCAGGCCGGGGAATGTGGCAGGGCCTTGACCGCCGCCGCTTGCCGACAGACTCAGCAAAAAAAACAGGTGGCCGAAGCCACCTGATAAGTCGCAATCGCTTGCGTCCGTTCTGACTGCATTGCATTCAAGGCACAGCGGTTGTGTCGCATGAAACGCAGGGTCAGGTTAGTGTTTCCAGGGGACGCTGTAATCTGTAGAGACGCGTAAGGGGAGCCCTTACATGGGGGGCCGGGATTGCTGCCAGGCCCGGATGCGTTCCGCCGCCCATTCCCGCCCGCCCAGGCCGAAGGCCAGCGCCAGGGCCAGGACCAGGCCGCCGAAGACGATGCCGAAGGCCAGGGTCAGCATCTGGGAGCCGATGGCCAGCTGTTCCAGGGCCATGAACAGGGCGAAGACCTGCACGCCGTAATCCACACCGGTGCTGAAGGCCAGGGCGCCGCCCACCTTCATGCCGTGCAGCCAGGCGAAGGTCAGACGGTTGAGGAAGCGGGCCAGCAGGGTGCCCAGCACCAGCACCACGATGGCCACCACGATGTTGGGCAGATAGAGCACGGCCCGGTTGGCCAGCTGGGCCACCGCATCCAGGCCCAGGCTGTTGGCGGCGGACACCGCCATCACCAGGAGTACCAGCCAGTAGAACACCCCGGCTATGAGGCCTGCCAGGGAGACTTCCAGGCCCCCCTGGCGCAGCAGCGCTTCGAGGCCGGATTTCTCCGCCAGATGACCGAAGCCCAGGGCGTCCAGAGCCCGTTTGATGCCGGCGCGCAGCAGGCGGGCCAGCAGCCAGCCGGCGAGGAAGAGAAACAGGGCGGCCAGCAGTTTGGGCAGGAACAGGGCCACCTGGGACCAGAAGGTCTGCAGGGGGGCCATGAACAGGTCAATTTGATCTTGCATGTCGGAGCTTCTTCACAGGTAAGGGGCCGGCATCGTCGCCGATGCGGGCCTGGTCGTGGGTGGGCGCGCGCTTGCAGGGCAAAGGCTGCAGGGCCGCGCCTTCTTCCCGGAAGGGCAGGACCTCCACCAGGGGGCGCAAGGCCTGGACCAGACGCTCCAGAGCGGCATCGGGCAATTGCGCGAAGGCGGACATGAGGGCGCCCTGGGCATGCTCCGGGAAGGATTGGGCCAGCGCCATGCCGGCCTGGGTGAGAGTGTAACTGACGGCGGCACCACGCTGGCCGGGGCCGGCGCTGACCAAGCCGTCCCGCTCCAGCCTTTGCAGCAGGGTCTCCGCCATGTTGCGCTGGATGGCCATGGCCCGGGCCAGGTCCACCGCCCGCAGTCCCGGGGCCTGGCACAGCTCCCACAGGGCCCAGATCCGGGCGGCTTCCATGCCGGACTGGCTCGTCACCCAGGCGGCATGACGCTCTTCGGCGTCCATGATGAGGCGGAAGAGCTTGATGGCGCTGCGCATGCTCTCCTTGCGGCGGGCCCGGGTCACCAGCAGGTCCTCCCCCTGGCCCGAAGGTTTGTTTTTGCTGTGTCGCATGGCGGGCATTGTCCCGGCAAGGAGTCCATGCTTCATGCGGAAAGACGCGTACGGGAAAACCGTACAGCACCTCCCGATGCCCGGCAAAACCCCGGGTTGGCCACCCTCGGGGCTGGCTCGTGCCCTCCGCCGGCATGGGTTGGCACAACATATTTCCCACATGCCGGTTTTGTTTCGCATAATCCGGGACGGCTGCCGGTGGGCGTTTCCCCGGTGACTTTGCTGCCTCGGGTACGCGAATTCCATGTCCAGAATGCTTGTCTGCCACCCTCCTGTTCCTATGTCCTGCCTGGCACGAAGTCCTGCGTGGCGGCACGGGATCGGCCGTGGCTTTGCCCTGCGGGCAGGGGGAGCAAACCCTTGACCAGGGTATGGCGCCGTTTTCTGCCCAGCCGGGAGAGCATCGAAGGCAACCGCTGGCTGGCCTGGCTACGGCCCCATCTCCTGCACCCGCGTCTGTGGCATTTCAGCCGTCGCGGCGTGGCCATGGGGGTGGCCCTGGGGGTGTTCTTCGGCCTGCTGATTCCCATCGCCCAGATACCCTTCGCCGCCGGCACGGCGGTATTTCTGCGGGCCAATGTACCCGTGGCCGTGGGCAGTACCCTGGTGACCAATCCGGTGACCTTCGCCCCCATTTACATGCTGGCCCACCGTCTGGGCGCGGCCATCCTGGGGGAGTCGGAGCTGGAGGCGCCGGAGCTGGAGGCGCGCCTGCAGGAAGTGGAGACAGCGGCGATCCACCCGGAGGCGGGCTGGTGGGCAAGGCTGTGGGGGCGTCTTGCCAGCCTGGGCAAGCCCCTGCTGCTGGGCCTGGCCATTCTGGCCGTGACCACCGGCCTGTTGTCCTACGGCCTGATCATGCTGTTCTGGCGCCTGCGCACCCTGCGCAACTGGCGGCGCCGCAAACGGCGCACGGCTTCCTGAAGCCTATAGGGGCTCTTCCCCCCGGGAGGCGGCCTGGACCTCCAGGCACAGGCGCACCAATTCCGGCAGGCTGCGGGCCTGCATCTTTTCCATCATGCGGGCCTTGAAGACCTCCACCGTGCGGGGGCTGATATCCAGCAGGAGGGCGATGTCCCGGTTGGGCTTGCCGGCCACGGCCAGTTCCATGACCTGACGCTCCCGCTCCGACAGGCGCTGCATGCGGGCCTCGATCTCCTGGGTGTGGGCCTGGGCGGCGGATTGACGCGCGTCCCGGGCCAGGGCCTCCCGTACCGCATCGATGAGGGTCTCCTCGGCATAGGGTTTTTCCAGGAAGTCCACCGCCCCGGCCTTGAGGGCCGCCCGGGCATGGGCGATGTCACCATGGCCGGTGAGGAAGACGATGGGCAGGCGTGATCCCCGATCCTCCAGGACCTGTTGCAGGCCCAGGCCATCCATGCCCCCCATGCGCAGGTCCAGCAGCAGGCAGCCCCGCCAGCCGGGCTGCCAGGCGGCCAGACAGTCCTCGGCGCTGGCAAAGGCGCGGCAACGCCAGCCGTGGAAGTTCAGCAGCAGGGCCAGGGAGTCACGTACGGCTTCGTCGTCGTCAACGATGTAGATGGTGGGGTCCAGCATGGTTCAGGCCTGGGGTTGGATGGGCAGGGTAAAGCAGAAACGTGTGGGATAGGCGCGCTCCAGCCAGAGTTCACCACCATGGGCCTCCACCAGGGTGCGGCTGATGGCCAGGCCCAAGCCCATGCCTTCGGGCTTGCTGGTGACGAAGGAAGTGAACAGCTGGGTCTCCATGTCGGGGATGATGCCCGGCCCGTTGTCTGCAATACAGAAACGCAGCCAGTCCCCATTGTGGCGTTTCACGTCGATGTGGATCTGCCGTTCGGCAGGCGGCTCCGGGGCCTGGCTTTCCAGGGCCTCCATGGCATTCACCAGGAGATTGTGCACCACAGTGCCGATCTGGGTGCGATCGGCCTGTAGCCGGGGCAGGTGTTCCATGGGGGAGATCAGGATCTGCAACCCGGCCCGCTCCGCCCGGCGCCGGGCCGGGGTCAGGCCCTCCTCCACCAGTTCGGCGGCGCTCACGGACTCCAGGCGCAGACCACCGCCGCGGAAGAATTCCCGCAGGCGGCGCACCACCTGGCCGGCCCGGGTGGATTCCCGGTCGATCTTTTCCAGGGTTTCGCCCAGCAGCAGGGCATGTTCCCCCGGATGGGCCAGCATGTTGCGCGCGGCCCGGGCGTAATTGGCCAGGGCGGACAGGGGCTGGTTCAATTCGTGGGCGATGGCCTGGGTCATTTCCCCAGCCGCGGCCAGCCGCATGGCCTGGTTGAGCTCCGCCTCCCGGCGATGCAGCTTTTCTTCCGCCGCCCGGCGCGCGGTGACGGTCATGCCCAGGAACAGACCCGTGACCGCCAGGCTCAGGAGCAACATCTGGAATTCCACCACGGTGACGGAGGGCAGTCCGCGCCATTGCAGGATGGCATTGAGGCCCACGTGAGTGAAGGCCAGGGCCAGGGTGGCGCCCCGGATGCCGTGCCGCATGCAGATCCAGATCAGGGGCAGGAAGAGGAGATAGAAGAACTTGAATTCGTCCGTGACCTTGAGGCCGAAGATCACCCACAGGGCGACGACGATGGCCAGGCCTTCCAGCAGGGCCTCCCGGTTGGGCCACCAGGTGGCCGGGGAGTGCCAGTCCCTATGGGCATGCACCAGGATCAGGGGGGTGACGATGAGCAGGCGGATCAGGGCGCCCACCCAGTAGTTCACCAGATCGGCGAACCAGGCCCACACGTCCGGGGCTGCCTCGGGGCTGCGGGAAAATACGTGTACGCCGGCATCCAGCCAGGTGGCCAGCACGGCGGCCACCAGGAACCAGAACAAATCCCGCTGGCTGGACAGGCGCACGTCGATCTTCTGGCCGTGTTTCAGCCAGGTACTGAGCACCAGCAGGCCCAGCATGAGCAGGGCGGAGGCCCAGAGCACCACCAGAGGGTCCTGGGGCAGACCATAGATGGGCAGACCGATGAGGAAGACGACAGCCACCAGCCAGGGGGCATAGCGGGCCCCGTACAACAGCAGGATGGCCAGAGCCAGGCCCAGAGGCGGGGTCCAGGGCGCCAGGGCCAGTGGCAGCACGGTCTGGGGACTGCTGGCGGCATCCAGCACTAGGCTGCCCAGGGCGTAGGCCAGCAGCACCTTCCAGGAAATGGTGGACAGGGAAAGCAATTAAATGGGTCTTGCCGTTGGGTGAAAAATGACGGAATTCTATTGTGCGGCGCTCAAGTGGGTTCAGACGGGTAAAATATCGCCGCTTTACAACTTCAATTTCACCAGATCATGTTGATTTCCCCCGCCTACGCCGCCGATCCCGCCCAGTCGGATCCGCTCATGAGCTTTTTGCCCCTGATCGTCCTCTTTGCCCTGTTCTACTTCCTCATCATCCGTCCTCAGATGAAGCGGGCCAAGGAGCAGAAAAAGATGCAGGAGGGCGTGCAGAAGGGGGATGAAGTCATCACCATGGGAGGCCAGCTGGGCAAGGTGATGAAGATCAGCGACCAGTACATCACCCTGGACATCGGTGGCGGCACCACCAGCATCTTTCAGCGCAACGCCGTGCAGACCGTCCTGCCCAAGGGCACCATCAAGGAGCTGTGACCGGCTACTGGGGCGGCGTGCCGCGCCTAGCGGGTGTGGACTGAGGCGCTCTTCCTGCCACGCTGTCCCCACATCTTTTTGCCCACTTTTTCCTGGCTGACATGAACCGTTACCCCCTCTGGAAATATCTCGTCGTCGGTGTGGCCCTGGTCATTGCCTTCCTCTACACCCTGCCCAACTTCTACGGCGAGGTGCCGGCGGTGCAGGTGACGCCGGTGCGTACCACCGAGAAGGTGGACAACGCCCTCATGCAGCGGGTGGAATCCGTCCTGGCGGGGAACGGCTTCAAGCCCCTGGGGGTGGCCATGGACCCCCGGGGCATCAAGGCCCGCTTTCCCGATACGGAAATCCAGCTCAAGGCCAAGGATGTGCTGCAGGCCGATCTGGGCCAGGGCTATACCGTGGCCCTGAACCTGTTGCCGGCCTCACCGGCCTGGCTGGCCTCCATCGGCGCCCTGCCCATGTATCTGGGCCTGGACCTGCGCGGCGGTGTGCACTTCCTGCTACAGGTGGACATGCCCAAGGCCCTGGAAAAGACCGCCGAGCGTTATCAGGGGGATGTCCGCACCCTGTTGCGGGAGAAGAAGGTGCGTTACGTGGGCCTCAGCCGCGAAGGTGCGGAGGTGCAGGTGAAGTTTCGCGATGCGGCCCAGCGGGACGAGGCCCGCCGGGCCATCGAGAGCGCCTATCCGGAGCTGGTGCTCAGCGATGGCCAGAGCGGCGGGGAGGCCACCTTGCGGGCCGTGTTGTCCAAGCAGGCCCAGACCAAGACCCAGGAGTTTGCCCTGCAGCAGAACCTCACCACCCTGCGCAACCGGGTGAACGAGCTGGGGGTGGCGGAGCCGGTGATCCAGCAGCACGGTCTGGACCGCCTGGTGGTACAGCTGCCCGGGGTGCAGGACACCGCCAAGGCCAAGGAGATCCTGGGACGTACCGCCACCCTGGAGATCCGCATGGTGGACGAGGAGCGCATGCAGGATCCGGCCCAGATCCAGGCCGCCGTCAATGGCCAGGTGCCTTTTGGTGATGAACTCCATTACGAGCGCAACGGCATCCCCCTGCTGGTGCCGCACCCCGATGCGCCGCCGGTGACGCTGGATCTGGTCAACCGCCTGCGGGACGAGGCGCCGTGACCTTCCTGCTCGACGTCAACGTCCTGATCGCGC
>CAZVNY010000042.1:0-10798 GCA_964628785.1 uncultured Thiobacillus sp. | reverse complement strand
GTCCGCGGAAGATGGCAGGCTGGCCTACGAGGTCCTGAACGAGGAACTCCAAGCCCAGCGTGCCGTGGATCTGATCCTCATGGACATCCAGATGCCGGAATGGGATGGCCTGAGCACCACCCGGGCCATTCGTGCACTGGAGGAACAACAAGGTCTGTCCCGCCTGCCCATCCTGGCCATCACGGCCAACGCCATGGCGGATTTCGCCCAGACCTGCCTGCAGGCCGGCATGGATGCGGTATTGATCAAACCCCTGTCCGACGAAGATCTGCTCGCGAGTCTGAGCCACTGGCTACCCCAGCGCGTGCGCACCCGTGCGGTGAAGCCCCCTTCTCCGGATCAGGCCCAATCCAGGACGAGCATCGACAGCATGTCTTTTGCACCCCGCCTCTTCGACCTGGGCAAGGTACACAAGCTCTGCCGCAACGACCCCGCCCAGGTACGGGAGATGCTGGAGCTGTTCATCAGCAGCAGCGAACCCCTGCTGGATGCCCTGAGCCGTTCCATCCTCGCCAAGGATGCCCCCCAGGCTGCTCGCCAGGCCCATCAGATCAAGGGGGCGGCCGCCTACCTGGGAGCCCTGGGCATGACCCGGCATGCCGGCGCCACAGAAGAGCGGGCCAGGGCCGGGGACTGCCCGGGCTGCATCGAACACATGGAGGAATTGGAATCCGCCTTCATCGCCCTGCGTCTGGAGATGGAAAAGGTCATAAACCAACTTGGGCTGCCCGGGTAGAATCGGCTTCTTTGCCCACTTCCCACCTTTTTCCGGCCATGCTCGACATCCAGCTGCTGCGCAAAGACCTCCAAGCCGTTGCCCAACGCCTCGCCACCCGGGGAGTCACTCTGGATACGGCCCGTATCGAATCCCTGGAAACCGAGCGCAAGACCATCCAGACCCAGACCCAGGGCCTGCAGTCTCGTCGCAACCAACTCTCCAAACAGATCGGCATGGCCAAGGGCCGGGGGGAGGACGCCAGCGCCTTGATGGCGGAAGTCAACGCCCTGGGGGACAGCCTGAAGGCCTCGGAAGAGCGCCTGGCAGCCATCCAGGAAGCACTCTCCACCCTGCTCATGGAGGTCCCCAATCTGCCCCATGACAGCGTACCCGTAGGCCGCAGTGAAGCGGACAACGCCGTAGTCAGGCTGGTGGGCGAGCCACGACGCTTCCCCATCCCCCCCCGGGACCATGTGGCCATAGGCGAAGATCTGGCACAGCTGGACTTTCCCACGGCGGTAAAGATCGCCAGCAGCCGTTTCGTGCTCATGCGCGGGGATCTGGCGCGCCTGCACCGGGCCCTGATCCAGTACATGCTGGACACCCACACCCAGGTGCATGGTTACCAGGAGGTCTACGTCCCCTATCTGGTGAATGCCGACTCCCTGCGGGGAACCGGCCAGCTGCCCAAATTCGAGGAAGATCTGTTCAAACTCGGCAACGGCATGTATCTCATTCCCACCGCCGAGGTACCGGTGACCAACATCGTGCGGGACGAGATCATCCCGGCAGAAAACCTGCCCATCAAGCTGGTGGCCCATACCCCCTGTTTTCGCTCCGAGGCCGGCTCCTACGGCCGGGATACCCGGGGCATGGTGCGCCAGCACCAGTTCGACAAGGTGGAGCTGGTGCAGCTGGTGCGCCCGGAGGACTCCTATGCCGCCCTGGAAGAGCTCACCGGCCACGCCGAGGCCATCCTCCAGGGTTTGCAGCTGCCCTATCGCGTGGTGGCCCTATGTACCGCAGATCTGGGGTTTTCCAGCAGCAAGACCTATGACCTGGAGGTCTGGCTGCCGGGCCAGGACACCTACCGGGAAATCTCCTCCTGCTCCAACTTCGAGGCCTTCCAGGCCCGGCGCATGCAGGCACGCCATCGTCCCGAACGGGAGGGCAAGCCTGGCAAGCCGGAACTCATCCACACCCTGAACGGTTCCGGCCTGGCCGTGGGCCGCTGCCTGGTGGCGGTAATGGAGAACTATCAGCGCGAGGACGGCGGTGTGGACATCCCCGCCGTGCTGCAGCCCTATATGGGGGGCAGGACCCACATCGCCCCAGCCGGCTGAGGTGGCCAACGCCAGAGCGCGTCCCAACCCTCCCGGGACCTTGCATCACTCAGCAGGCCTGTTGCCTGTCGCCTGACGCATCATGTTGGCTCCAGTCCAGCCAAAAACCCCTGCAGATCCGGGGGTAAGGGGGCTTCCAGCACCAGGGGCTGCCGCGTGAGGGGATGGCTCAGCTCCAGCCGGGCGGCGTGCAGGAACATGCGTGGCAGTCCCTGCCGGCGAAGTTCCCGATTCCTCTCCGCGTCACCATACTTGCTGTCTCCGGCGATGGCATGCCCCAGGGCGGCCAGATGCACACGGATCTGGTGGGTGCGTCCGGTCTTGAGCTCCGCCGCCAGCAGGCTGAAGTCGGTAAAGCGCCGTTGCAGGCGGAATATGGTATGGGCCCGCAGGCCGCTGTCGTCCACCGCCACCCGGCGCTCGCCCGCCTCGTTCAGATAGCGCAACAAGGGCAGTTTCACGTGCCGCAGGGGGTCCCGCCACCGGCCGGTGGCCAGGGCCAGATAGTGTTTCCTGATCTCTCCGGCACGCAGCATGCGATGCAACTCCACCAGGGCAGAGCGCTTCAGGGCCAGCACCAGGACACCGGAAGTTTCCTTGTCCAGGCGGTGCGCCAGTTCCAGATAGCGGGCCGTGGGCAGTTCCAGGCGCAGCTGTTCCACCACCCCCAGGCTGATGCCGCTGCCGCCATGCACCGCCTGCCCAGCGGGTTTGTCGATGACGAGAAGGGCATCGTCCCGATAGATCACCCGCTCCAGCAGGCTGTAAGCAGGGACTGCCCGGGGCATGTCTGCCTGGACTTGCGCGACTCGCACGGGGGGAATGCGGACCCAATCCCCTGCCATGAGCTTGTAATCCGGCTTGGTGCGACGTCCGCAGACCCGTACCTCACCTTCCCGCAACATGCGGTAGATGCGGCTTTTGGGCACCCCTTTCAGCTGACGGAACAAATAGTTGTCCAGGCGCTGGCCCACCGCTTCCGGGCCAATACGCGCTTTTGTAACAAGGCCTTTGCCGTCAGATTGCATTCGTATATACTCGCGCGGCTCGAAATAGGTGCTGAAGGGGCGTTGAAGAGCCTGCCCGCGCATCCCATCGAGCGCCGGTCGTCTCCGCTCACCGGCTGTTTCCAGGTCGTCCGCCCCGTAGTCCGCCGCCGCGCCCCATATACCCGGCGCCGCCCGTCGAGACCCCTTGAGGCCCACCACCTCGAAACAGGAAAGCAGCGATGGTAACGCACACTGTGCGCGACCCGTACCCGGACATGACTCCCTGACGGTCCGCCGTCAGGGAAAAAAAGGAAAACCGCAACATGCATCAGCCGTTCAGCGACAAGCCCACACCCGCCGCCTGATCCCCTGCTCGCATCCCTGCCACCTGCGCAAGGCGGCACGGTTTTATCCCCGGGGCGCGGCAAGCGCTGGGATTAAACATGAAACGTATGCTGTTCAACGCGACGCAGGCGGAGGAACTCCGCGTCGCCATTGTCGATGGTCAGAAACTGATCGACCTCGACATCGAGTCCGTCAACAAGGAGCAACGCAAGGGCAACATCTACAAGGCCGTCGTTACCCGCGTCGAGCCTTCCCTGGAGGCCTGCTTCGTCAACTATGGCGCCGAGCGTCATGGTTTCCTGCCCTTCAAGGAGATCTCCCGCTCTACCCTGGGTAACGGCGATGTCAGCCGGGGCAGGATTCAGGAACATCTGAAGGAGGGCATGGAGCTCATCGTCCAGGTGGAAAAGGACGAACGCGGTAACAAGGGGGCGGCCCTCACCAATTTCGTCAGCCTGGCAGGCCGCTACCTGGTGCTCATGCCCAACAACCCCCGGGGCGGGGGTGTCTCCCGCCGCATCGAGGGGGAGGAGCGCAACGAATTGCGGGATACCCTGGCCCAGTTGGAGGTCCCCGCCGGCATGAGCCTCATCGGTCGCACCGCCGGCATCGGCCGCAGTGCGGAAGAGCTGCAATGGGACCTGAACTACCTGTTGCAACTGTGGGGTGCCATCGATGGGGCGGCCAAAAGCCAGTCCGGTGCCTTCCTCATCTACCAGGAATCCAGCCTGGTCATCCGTGCCATCCGGGATTACTTCACCCCGGACATCGGTGAGCTGCTCATCGACGAACCCAACATCTACGAGCAGGCCAAGCAGTTCATGGCCCACGTGATGCCCAACATCGTCAACAAGGTGAAGCTCTACGCCGACCCGGTACCCCTGTTCTCCCGTTTCCAGATCGAACACCAGATCGAGAGCGCCTATTCCCGCACCGTCACCCTGCCTTCCGGCGGTGCCATCGTCATCGACCACACCGAGGCCCTGGTAGCCATCGATGTGAACTCGGCCCAGGCCACCAAGGGCGGCGACATCGAACAGACAGCTTTGAACACCAACCTGGAAGCCGCGGAAGAGGCCGCCCGTCAGTTGCGTCTGCGGGACCTGGGGGGACTCATCGTCATCGACTTCATCGACATGGAGAACCAGCGCAACCAGCGGGAGGTGGAAGAGCGTCTGCGGGAGGCCCTGCGCCACGATCGGGCCCGAGTGCAGACCGGCAAGATCTCCCGTTTTGGCCTGCTGGAGCTGTCCCGCCAGCGCCTGCAGCCCTCCCTGGGGGAGACCAGCTATGTCACTTGTCCTCGATGTTCCGGCACTGGCCATGTGCGCAGCACGGAATCCTTTGCCCTGCACCTGTTGCGCATGCTTCAGGAAGAGGCCATGAAGGAGGGCACCGGCTCGGTGCAACTACAGCTGCCCGTGGATGTGGCCACTTTCCTGCTCAACGAGAAACGTCACGACATCCTGGCCATCGAGGCCCGACATCGGGTGGAGGTCATCCTGGTGCCCAATATGCATTTCGAGACCCCCCGCTACACCCTCAACCGCCTACGTCACGACCAGCTCAACCTGGCTGAAACCATGGCCCCCAGCTACAAGATGGTGGAAAAACCGTTGGATGAAATGCCCCAGGCCAAGACGGGCAACGGCGCCAAAGCGGACAAACCCAAGGCCGTGGTGCAGGGCATCACCCCGGGCCAGCCGGCGCCCGTGGTCAGCAAGTCAGACGCGGAGGCTACACCCAAGCCTGGTCTGTTCGGCCGCATCGTGGGCTGGCTGAGGGGCATGAATGCCCCTCAGAGCGAAGAGGCCAAGCCTGCGGTAGAAGAGAAAAAACCTGCAACCCGCCGGGAACAGGACGGACGTCGCAGCCGCAGCAGTCGTGATGGCCGCGACAGCCGTGACAGCCGTACCGGTCGCGGCGAGCGCAGCCAGCGCAGTGACAAGGGGGAACGCAGTCAGCGTAGTGAGCGGGGTGAGCGGGGTGAGCGCGCGGAAAAGCCCGAGAGCAGCGAACGCAGTCCCCGACCTGAGCGTCAGGAGGCCCGGGCCGAACGCGGTGAACGTCGCGAGCGTCCCCAGGACAAACCCCGGCGTGAGCGCAGCGAGCGCGCGGAACAGGTGGTGGGCGAGAGCGCAATTCCAGCCAGCCGTCCTGAAACCGAGACCGGCAGCGAGGCCCAGGAGGGCCGCCGCAACGGCCGTAGCCGTCGCGGCCGCAGCCGGCGCAGCGATACGCATCCGGATAGCCAGAGCCCGGATCTTCAGCCGGCGGAGGCGGCAGTCACAATAGCGTCCACCACCTTGCCCGCTGTGGCCGCTATTGCGGACACAACGCTCGCTCCGGTGGAAACGGGCCAGCCTGCCAGCGAAGCCGCAGCAACGGAAGCCGTGCTAGTCGTCTTGGAGACCCCACCCATGGAGGCTTCGCTGCCAAGCACATCCACCCCGGAAGCGGCTGCGGCCTTGGAACCCCCGGTCGTGGCAGAGCAAGAGGCAGAGCAGACTCTCCAGGCGGTGAACGAAGCCGCTGTGGCAGCCCCGGTCACTGAGCCTGCCCCTGCGCAGATCAGCCCAGCCCAGGCATCCCCGCTGCCGCCGCCGGATCTGGAAGCAGTGGGCCTGAAAATGGTGGAAACCCAGGCCAGTATCGAGGCACCGCCTGCAGTGGAAGAAGAGAAGAAGCCGGCGCGACGTCGTCGCCCCCGCCGCCCGTCCAGCGCCGAAGCCCAGACCACCCAGACCAGCGAACCTCTGGTGATGGTGGAAACCCAAACCCCTGAGAGCTCTGCCCAGGCAGAATCTGCTGGTGAATGGGGCCCCCCGTCCAACCCCCGGCGTCGGCCCCGCCCGAAGGTGGAGGCCGGGACGGCGGAGGAGTCCCTGGTGATGGTGGAAACCAAGTCCGAGGGACAGCCACCGGCCGCCTGAATGTGAGGCTGGGAAAACAATAGGGCCGTGACAAGCCCTTTACACGGAAAAGCCGGCTCAACAGCCGGCTTTTCCGTGTCCGGAGACGGAGATTCAGTCCAGAACCCGTGTCGGATCAGTGCCGCAAACTGTCGATGATGCCCTGGGCCGCATCCTCAACCATGTCCAGGACCCGTTCGAAGCCCTGGCTGCCGCCATAGTAGGGATCCGGCACTTCCTGGTTCGCATAGTGCCGGCTGAAACTCAAAAATAGACGCACCTTGTGGTTTAGGGTAACCGGGCAGTCCCGCAGCAGATTGCGGTAGTTGTCCTCATCCATGGCCAGGATCAGATCGAATTCCTTGCAATCCCTATGGTTCACCTGGCGAGCCCGCAGCATGGAAAGGTCGTAGCCCCGCTTGCCCGCTGCCTCCTGGGCACGTTGGTCCGGTGCCTTGCCGATGTGGTAGTCATGGGTACCGGCGGAGTCCAGGCGTACCCGATCCAGCAAGCCGGCGGCCGCCAGCTTGTCCCGCAACACACCCTCCGCCGTGGGTGAACGGCAGATGTTACCCATGCACACCAGCAAAATCGAAGTCATCTCTTTTTCCGCCATGTCTTTACCCCCACCCGGGGCCCACGTCGATGTCAAAGAGACACATTGTGCCAAGAATTTTGCCCCCGGGCTTCAGCGCCGCCTGGCCCCCTGAGCATGGCCCACTTCCACCTTGCGCAACTGGCTCCACAGACTCACCAGCCGGTTATGCTCGGGGGCCAGACGTTCTGCATCCTGCAATAAACCCCGGGCCTGTCCCAGCACTCCTTCATCCGCACCGTTCTGTTCCAGGTGCTTGAGCATGACCCACACCGTGTTCATGAGGATGCGCGGATTGTGCGGCGCCTCCCGACAGGCCGATTGCAGCTTCTGCATGGCCTGGGCGTAATTGCCCTTGTGGGCCAGGATCACCGCCTCGTTGTTGAGTTTGCGCACCCCGTTGGTGGCTTCCTTGATGAGCTGGGCCCCGGCATCGGCACGGCCTGCATTTTCATAGAGGGCCTTCACCTTGCCCAACAGGATCTCACTGTCATGGGCGTTGCGTGCCACGATGCGGATGATGGCATCCGCTTGTTCCTGACGCCCGGTGGCCACGCATGTGGCCGCCAAATCCAGCATGAAACGGGCATCGGTACTGGCCCCCAGCTTGTTCAGATGGGTGGCCTCGTCAACGGCCTTCTCCGCCTCGGCAGTATTGTCCGTCCTGGCGTGGGCCATGCCCTTGACCACGGCCCGGACGAAGCGACCCTTGATGCTGTTCTGGAACAGGACTTCGTTCTGCTTCAGGGTATCCAGGGCCCCCTGCACATCCCCCTGCTCCACCAGGATGCGTCCCAGGTGGCCGTAATCCTCCACCGTGACGAACAGGGAGTAGCGTCCCTTTTCCAAGACACTGCTGTAGGCCTTGCGCGCCACCTCCAGGTCGCCATTGTCGTAGGCCACCTCGCCCAGACGCTGCTGGCGGCGTACCGTCTTGGACGACATGGCCACGCCTCTCTGCAAGGCCTGCTGGGTCCCCCGCATGTCCTGGCGGGCCGTGTGCACCTCGGCCAGCAGGTCATAGCCCGCCATCATTTCGTGGGACTGGTCCAACAGCGCCTGGAGCAGGGTCTCGGCCTCGGCATCCTTCTTCTGCAGGTGCAGTGCCCGGGCCAGGCCCAATCTGGCCCAGGGCAGGGCCCGCATCTCCATGACCTTGCGGTACAGGGCTTCGGCCTCCGCATGACGCCCCAGGCCATTGAGCAAATCCCCCTTGAAGCGCAGGGCCTCCACCAGGAAACGGGGTGCCGTTCGGCTGATCTCGTCACAGGCAGCCACGGCATTTTCCAGCTCATGGTTTTCGTAGTGGACATAGGCCCGGGAAAAGACCTGCTTGCGACGCAGTATGCCTTCCAGCCGGTTACGCATGCGTTCGGCACTGAAGGGTTTGATCAGGTAGTCATCCGGCGCCAGTTCCGCCGCGGCCACCACCTTTTCGTTGTCCGCCTCCGCCGTCAGCATGATGTAGGCCGTGGCCAGGGAGATCAGCTTGCGATGGCGCAGCTCCTCCAGGAGTTGCTGGCCATCCTTGCCCTCACCCAGATCGAAGTCGCTGAGGATGAGGTCATAGCGGGTGTTCTGCACCTTGTGCAGGGCTTCCAGGGCACTGCCGGCCAGGTCGATGTGGCGCAGACCGAAGTTGGACAAGGTCAGCTTGAGGGCATTGCGCATGCCCGGGAAGGGATCCACCAGCAGGGCGTGGATCTCTTCGAAATGGATTGGCGCAGCCTGGTTCTTTGTCGATATCAGGGGCAAACCGGGTCTCCTGGGCAATCTGGTGGCAAATCGCCGTGACGGGGGATCCTGGGCCATATCGACAGAAACCCGGGTTTATTGAGCCTCCGTGTCCTGCTGCTCCACGCCGAAGAGTTGTTGCTTCAGGGCATGCATTTGATCCCGCAATTCGGCGGCCTTTTCGAATTCCAGGTTCTTCGCCGCCTGCAGCATGTCCTTTTCCAGACGTTTGAGCTCCCGGGTCAATTCCTTTTCGCTCAGGGCGTCGTACTGTGCACGGGACTGGGCCACCGCCAGTTCCTTCTGCGCCGCCTCGGCGTCATAGACGCCATCGATGATGTCCTTGATGCGCTTGCTCACGCCGCGGGGCACGATGCCGTGTTCCAGGTTGAAGGCCTGCTGTCTGGTGCGGCGGCGCTCGGTTTCGTCCATGGCGCGGCGCATGGAGTTGGTGATGTGATCCGCATAGAGGATGGCGGTGCCATGGAGGTGGCGGGCGGCCCGGCCAATGGTCTGGATGAGGGAACGTTCGGAGCGCAGGAAGCCTTCCTTGTCGGCATCCAGGATGGCCACCAGGGAGACTTCCGGGATGTCCAGGCCCTCGCGCAGCAGGTTGATGCCCACCAGCACATCGAACACGCCCAGGCGCAGATCGAGGATGATCTCCACCCGTTCCACGGTGTCGATGTCCGAGTGCAGATAACGCACCTTGATGCCGTGGTCGGCAAAGTATTCGGAGAGCTGTTCCGCCATGCGCTTGGTCAGGGTGGTCACCATGACCCGCTCGCCAGCCTGTACGCGCAGGTGGATCTCGCTCATCAGGTCATCCACCTGGGTGGTCACCGGGCGCACGATCAATTCCGGGTCCACCAGGCCGGTGGGGCGCACCACCTGCTCCACCACCTGCTGCTGATGTTCCGCCTCGTAAGGCCCCGGGGTGGCGGAGATGAAGACACACTGGCGCATGATGCCTTCGAACTCGTCGAAGCGCAGCGGCCGGTTGTCGAGGGCCGAAGGCAGGCGGAAGCCGTAATTCACCAGGTTTTCCTTGCGCGCCCGGTCGCCTTTGTACATGCCGCCGATCTGGGGCACGGTGACGTGGGATTCATCCAGGAACATCACCGCATTCTCCGGCAGGTAGTCGATGAGCGTGGGCGGCGGCTCCCCGGCCCGGCGGCCGGTGAGATGGCGGGAGTAGTTTTCGATGCCCTTGCAGAAGCCCAGCTCGGCCATCATTTCCAGGTCGAAACGGGTACGCTGCTCGATGCGCTGGGCCTCCACCAGCTTGTTTTCCGTGCTGAAGAACTGGATGCGCTCCGCCAGTTCCACCTTGATGGCCTCCACCGCCCGCAGGGTGTTTTCCCGGGGGGTGACGTAATGGCTGGATGGAAACACCGTGAAGCGGGTGGCCTTGTGCAGCACCTGGCCGGTGAGGGGGTCGAACAGGGCCAGGGATTCCACCTCGTCGTCGAACAGGCCCACCCGCACCGCGGTTTCTGCATGTTCCGCCGGGAAGATGTCGATGACATCCCCGCGCACCCGGAACACGCCCCGCTTGAACTCCAGTTCATTGCGGCTGTACTGCATTTCCGTCAGGCGGCGCAGTACATGGCGCTGGTCCATGCGGTCACCCACCCGCAGGTGCAGGATCATGTCGTGGTAGTCCGCCGGATCACCAATACCGTAGATGGCCGACACCGTGGCCACGATGACGCAGTCCTTGCGCTCCAGCAGGGCCTTGGTGGCGGACAGGCGCATCTGTTCGATGTGCTCGTTGATGCTGGAGTCCTTTTCGATGAACAGATCCCGGGCGGGCACATAGGCCTCGGGCTGGTAGTAGTCGTAATAGGAGACGAAGTACTCCACCGCGTTGTCCGGGAAGAACTCCCGAAATTCGGCATAAAGCTGGGCCGCCAGGGTCTTGTTGGGGGCCATGACGAAGGCCGGCCGCCCCAGGCGGGCAATGACGTTGGCCATGGTGTAGGTCTTGCCCGAGCCCGTGACCCCCAACAGGGTCTGATAGCGCATGCCCGCCTCCACCCCGGCCACCAGTTGGCGGATGGCCTGGGGCTGATCCCCCGCCGGCGCGAAAGGCTGGTGCAGTTGGAAAGGACTGTTTGGGAAGCTGACAGCCACGTTAGAATCCCGCGCAAATTGCATGA
>CAZVNY010000041.1:0-10809 GCA_964628785.1 uncultured Thiobacillus sp. | reverse complement strand
TTCATGCGCCGGGCGTAGAACCAGATCACCAGAACGTAGACGATGAGGGCCCCCTGGGCGCCCATGTAGTAGGCCAGGGGAAAGCCGGCGATGACGATCTCGTTCAGCTCGGCGGCGAACCAGATGACGGCGAAACTCACCAGGAACCAGATGGCCAGCAGCAGGCCGGTCAGACTCAGGGTCCGATGCCAGTATTCGCGTTGTTTCTCGGTCAAGGCCATGGTTCTGCTTCAGTTGGACCAGGACACCCAGCGCCGGGCCTGTTCCAGGTTCTGCAATTGTCTGTAGCTGTTGGCCTGCCGGCTGCCAGCCCGCTTCAGCACGCATTGCAGCAGCTGGGCCGTGGCCAGGGCGTCGGCCAGGGCGCTGTGGCGGGCATAGTTATTGATGGCGAAATGCCCGGACCACTCATCCAGGGCCCGATAGCGCTGGGCATGCTCCGGCAGCAGGGCGGGCAGCAGGTAGGCCAGATCCACCCAGGGGTGCTTGAAATCCAGGCCGAGGAAGCGGCGCAGGGCACGCTTGATCATGGTCTCGTCGAAGGTGACGTGGAAGGCCACCAGGGGGGATTTGCCCAGGAAGTCGAGAAAGGCCAGCAGGGCCTGGGCGGGGGGTTCACCTTCCCGCTGGGCCTCGCCGCCGATGCCGTGGATCAGGATGTTGTCCTTGGTGCTGGCCTGGTCCTGGCGCAGCACCACCTCGAAGCTGTCCACCAGCACGATCTGATCCCCCTGCACCGCCACCGCACCGATGGCGATGAGCTGATCCCGGTTCAGGTCCAGGCCGGTGCTCTCCACGTCCACCACCACATGCCGGGTCCGGGCAGAGGGGCTGTCCAGGTTGGCCGGGGGCAATTGCTGCCAGGCCTGCAGACGCCGCTGATGTGCCGGCTCCAGCTCAGGGCTGCGGTGGAACAGGCGTGCAAACAGGCTCATGCCCGTTCCCTGGTGCCTGGTCCGGATGCGGGCCGTAGTTGGGGGTGTAGTGGGGGGCGTGGTTCGCTCATAGGCGATAGTCCAGGGCCAGACGGTTCTGCACCTTGCGGGCCTGGCGGAAGGACTCCTTCAGGATGCGCCGGTCCAGTTCGTTGAGCTGCTCCGGATCGATGCGGTTGCCCAGGGTCCGGGCACCTGCTCCCTTTTCCAGTTTTTCGTGCTGGTTGCGCAGACGCAGCATCTGGATGAAGAAGAAGGCGGACAGCCAGGCCTCCACTTCGGCCTCCGGCAGGTCGAGCCGGGCGCCCAGCCCCCTGAGGCGGGCGGCGGTGCTGCTGGCGGTCACGCCGGAGGCCAGGGCGAGGATGCGGGCGGCTTCTACGAAGGGGAGGCTGCCGTTGAGCTTCAGGTCCAGGGTGTTGGCCTCCTCGCCTTCGCCATCCACGACGAAATCCCGTACCAGTCCCAGGGGCGGGCGGTTGCGCAGGGCGTTGGTCGCCATCTGGTGCAGGAAACCTGGCTTGCCGGCGATGCGGGCCAGCAACCACTGCTTCAGCTCCTCTGCCAGGGCGGTCTGGCCCATGAGGGCGCGGAAATCGAAAAATACGCTGGCATCCAGCAGGGCCTGGGGGCTGCCGCTGTCTATCCAGCTGGCGAAGCTGTGCTGCCACTCCTCCAGGGACAGACACCAGCGCGGATTCATGGCCATGACCTGCCCCTGACACAGGGGGAAGCCGCAGGTCTCCAGGGCCTGGTTGATGCGCTCGGCCAGGGGCAGCAGCTGCTGGCGTAGCGCATCCGCTGTGCTCCCCGGAGGCACCCGGAAGAGGATGCCGTTGTCCTGATCCGTGGACAGGGTCTGCTCCTGCCGGCCCTCCGAGCCGAAGGCCAGCCAGCAGAAATCACAGCCCGGCGAGGCCTGGCACTCCAGCTCGATGACCCGGCGGGTGAGCAGGTCATTGAGGGTGGAGAGGATCTGGGTGAGCTGTTCCGCCGCCACGCCCTGGGCCAGCATGTTGTGCCCCAGCTGGCGGATGTCGGCGGCACAGCTCACCAGGGTGTCCAGCTGGGTGGCGGTGCGGATACTGCTGGAGAGCTGGGTCACCCCCACGCGCTGCAGGGAGAACAGGTCCTTTTCCGAGATCACCCCTACCAGGCGGCCGGCATCGGCCACCAGCACATGGCGGAAGCCGTGCCGTGCCATGTGCATGGCGGCTTCGAAGGCATGGGCCGTGGAAGGCAGGGCGACCGGGTTGGGGGTCATGACCTGGCGCATGGGGGTGTCCAGGTCCGTGGCCGGCAGGATCACCCGGCCGATGAGATCCCGCACGGTGAAGATGCCCAGGGGCACCTTGCTGGCATCCGTCACCACGATGGCCCCCACGACATGTTCCTGGATGGTCTCCAGGGCCTGGCGCAGAGGAGTGTCCGGCCCGCAGGTCACCGGTGCCCGGCGCAGGATGCTGGCCAGGGTGCTGCGCAGGGACTGCTGTTCGGCGGTATTCGTGGCGTAGGTGGCGTGGAGCTGGCGCTGGGATTGCTCCAGCAGGCTGGCCAGGCGCCGGGTGCAGAAATCACGAAAGGGTTCGGACAGTTTCAGCAGCTGATGGAAGTCACCGGCGGCCAGTTCATAGGCGAAGACATCGCTGTGGGCGCGGAAGATGCTGATGGCCGCGCGACTGCCCAGCAGGGCCCCGATGGGAAAGCCTTCGCCTTCGTGCAGCATCACCCAGGCATCTTCGCCGTCCTGCTCGCCATGGACTTCGCCCTGCTTGATGACGTACAGGCGCTGCACCTGACCGTCGTGGGGGGAGAGCAGGACCTCGCCCTTGGCGAAATAAGTGAGCTGCAGATGCTGGGCCAGCCATAGCAGGTGTTCCTGGGCCATGGCATCAAAGGGCGCAAAGCGGGCAAGGTGCTCTACGGTGGCGGTAATTAGGGTATTGGGTGCGGACATGGACGGGCTCTACCGGAGGCATCCAGGGATTTTAGGATATCCGGGCCTGAAAAAAACAAACCCCCGGACTGGCCGGGGGTTTGCGTGGGTGCCATCTTGCGATGGCGGACCCGGGGAAGAGCCTCAGGCTCAGTGGGCCGTGGCACCCTCGGCGTGGATGCCGGTGTTCTGGCGCACGTAGAGCTCGCCCCACATTTCCTCGGAACGCTTGTCGCGGAACAGCAGGGAGAACACGATGACGCACAGGAAGCCCAGGGGGATGGAGATGAGACCCGGGTTCTTCAGCAGGAAGAAGGGTTTCTCCAGGCCCACCATGCTGGTGGTCTGACCCTCGAACTTGGCCAGGTCGGCTTCGGCCTTGGTCTTGGCCTTCTCCGTGGCCTCGATGTCCTTCTTCACCGCGGCGATCTCGGCCTCGTCGCCCAGGCTGGCCAGCCGCTCGTTCAGCAGGGCCAGCTTTTCCGCCGCGCCGGGTTGTGCATCCATGGCCGGTACCGCCGGGTGGGCGGGCTCGGCCTTGATGCAGCCTTCCAGATCAAACAGCTGGCAGGCGAAGCTGCTGGCCGGTCTGGCGGGTACGGCGTCATGGGCGGGCTGGGCAGGGGTGCCATCAAGCACCTTGCGGGCCTCCTTGATAATGGGAGCGGGGTAGGTCATGTTGGGGGAGACCATGACCAGGCCGATGGCCATCAGGGAGCCCACCAGCATGCCGATGACCACGCCGTAGCTGTTGCAGCGCTTCCAGTACAGGGTCAGGAAGATGGCCGGCAGGTTGGAGGAGGCAGCCACGGCGAAGGCCATGCCCACCAGGTGGGCCACGTTCTGACCCTCTGCGGCGATACCCACGTAGATGGCCAGGATACCCACGATGACGGAGGCCGTGCGCGCGGCCACCACCTGTTCCCTGGGGGAGGCATGGTCACCCTTGATGACGCCGACGTAGATGTCATGCGCCATGGCGGAGGCGGCGGCCAGTACCAGTCCGGCCACCACGGCGACGATGGTGGCAAAGGCCACCGCTGCCACGAAGGCCAGGAACAGGTTGCCCAGCACGGACTCGGGACCGCCACCCACGTATTGGGCCAGCATGGGCGCGGCCATGTTGCCGCCCTTGTCCAGGCCGGAGATGAAGGCCGGACCCACGTTGATGGCAGCGCCCATACCCAGGAACAGGGTCAACACGTAGAAGCCGCCGATGATGGACATGGCCCAGATCACGGACTTGCGCGCCTCCTGGGCCGTGGGCACGGTGAAGAAGCGCATCAGGATGTGGGGCAAGCCGGCGGTGCCCAGCACCAGGGCCATGCCCAGGGAGATCTGGTCGATGGGGTTCTTCAGGAACAGGCCCGGCTCCAGGAAGCGCTGGCCCATTTCCTCCGGGGTCATGTTGGTGGCGGCATCGCCGATGAGCTTGGCTACCTGGGCCTGTACCTTGGGATCCGAGACCACGGTCTGCAGGAAGCCCGGCAGGGAGAAGCCGTACTGGCCCCAGGTGAACAGCACCAGGACGATGGAGGCGGTCACCAGCAGCACGGCCTTGACGATCTGCACCCAGGTGGTGGCCTTCATGCCGCCGAACACCACGTAGGCCATCATCAGGATGCCCACGCCGATCACCGACACGGTGTAGTCGATGCCGATCAGGGTCTTGATGAGCACTCCGCCACCCACCATCTGGGCGGTGAGGTAGAAGGTGGACACGGTGATGGTGGACAGGGCGGCCACGATTTTGGAGGCCTTGGGGTTGTTGCGGAAGGCCAGGATGTCCCCCAGGGTGTACTTGCCGATGTTGCGGCAGGGCTCGGCGATCACCAGCAGCACGGTGATGTAGGCCATGAGCCAGCCCACGGAGTACATGAAGCCGTCATAGCCATACAGGGAGATGAGGCCGGCAATGCCCAGGAAGGAGGCAGCGGAGAGATAGTCGCCGGCGATGGCCCAGCCGTTCTGCACACCGGTGACTGAGCGGCCCGCGGCATAGAATTCCGAGGTGGTGTGGGTCTGCCGCGCCGCCCAGTAGGTGATGTACATGGTCAGGGCGATGATGGCGCCGAACACGGCGAAGGTCATCCACTTGAACTCGTCGGCCACCGCACCGGTGCCGGCATAGGCCAGGGTGCTCACCACGGCCAGGGCGGCGGTGCCGCCAATCAGTTTCAGATTCATGGCGTTGTCCTTATTTGATGTTGTGGGCGTCTTTGATGATCTCGGCTGCCATGGCGTCGAAATCCCGGTTGGCGCGCTTTGCATAGATACCGGCGATGGACCAGGCCACGATGAATTCACACAGGGCGAAAACGATGCCCAGGTTCACAGGCCCCCAGACCTTGACCTTGAACAGGTCCTGGTAATAGGCCGCACCGATGGGCAGCAGGAAATAGACGATGACCGCGAAGATCATCAGGCCCCACAGGAAACTGCTCTTCTTGCGATGCAGCGCCTGGAAGCGTGGGTCGGCGTTGATGGCCGCCCAGTTCATTTCTGGCTTGGACATGTCTCACCCCTTGAAAGCAATGGTCCCGCCACCGGATCTGGCCACGGGTGGGGCGATGCTAGACTCGGTGCCTTACATGAACCTGACATCTGGCAAGGGTTTTCCAGCTCCGTTAACCTAACGTTCATGGCGATTCACCACCCCGGAACATGCAACGGCGAATCGCCTTGGACGTGTTTCCCTCTCCACGCCCTTGTATGCTCTCCCGCAAGCGAGAGCGGGGGCAAAGTCCCGCTAGTCGCGAGTTTCACGCCAAACCGATGCGCCTGTTGATAGTGGAAGACGACGAAGTCCTGGCCGACAGCCTCATGCGGGCCATGCGTGCTGCGGGCTATGCCACGGACCATGCCGGTGACGGCGAGCTGGCCCTGGCCCTGCTGCGGGATGGGGGCTTTGATCTGGCCATCCTGGATCTGGGCCTGCCCGGCATGGATGGCCTGGAGGTGTTGCGCCAGCTCCGGGGCCTGCGCCTGGCCACCCCGGTGCTGCTCCTCACCGCCCGAGATAGCGTGGAAGACCGGGTACGGGGCCTGGATCTGGGGGCCGACGATTACCTTACCAAGCCCTTCTCCCTGGCGGAACTGGAGGCCCGGGTGCGGGCCTTGCTGCGCCGGGGCCAGGGCGGCCAGCCCCTGCTCACCTGTGGCGATCTGCGCTACGACACCACGGGACGCCAGGCCACGGTGAGGGACCAGCCTCTGGAGCTGTCCAGCCGGGAGCTGTCCGTGCTGGAGACCCTGTTGTTGCGCCAGGGCAAGGCAGTGAGCAAGGAAGCCCTCATCGAAAGCCTGTGCGCCTATGGTGAAGAGGTCACACTCAATGCCATCGAGGTCTACATGCACCGCCTGCGCAAGAAGCTGGAACCCGCGGGGTTGAGTATCCGCACCCTGCGGGGTCTGGGCTATCTGCTGGACAAATCTGCGGATCCGGCAGCCAGCGGCCCCTGATCCCGCCAGGCACCCTGCATGAGCCTGCCCACGTCACCCCCCCCGCAGGAAGATGCCCTGATCGCCGGGGATGCGCCCTCATCCCGGGCAGAGGCGGCACCCCGCTCGCGGGAGGAGGGCCGGATCCTGCGGGACGAGCCTCTCTCCCTGCGGGATCACCTGACCAACTGGGTGTTCACGCCCCTGTATCTGCTGTTCCTGTTTTCCCTGGTAGCGGGTTACATCGCCGCCGTGGGCCTGTCCAACCAGCCCTATGACCTCCTGCTCATCGAGCGGGGGCGTCAGCTCATGCTGCACCTGGATCCGGGCCAGCTCGAGACGGCCGCACAGACCCTGGAGCAGGCCCGGGAGTCGGGCTTGCGGGCCGCCCTGTTCAACACCCGGGGAGTCTGGCTGGCGGGCGACACGAGCCTGCCCAAGCCCCGGCCCATGGACCTGGTGGATGAAGCGCCCCATCTGCACGATGTCCTGCTGGGGCAGAGCAAACTGCGTCTGCTCACCCTGAAAATACCCACCCCCGGATATGTCCTGCAGGTGGCGGAGCCCACGGCAGAACGGCTGTCCCTGAGCCGGCGCATCCTGGGCCATATCGTCCTGCCCCAGGTGCTCATCATCCTTGTGGTGGGGCTGACGGTATGGATCGGCCTGCGCAAGGGACTGGCACCCCTGGAAGACCTGCGTCGCCGCCTGGCACAGCGGCCCCGGGACGACGTGCGGCCCCTGGACGAGAGCGCCACCCCCGCGGAGGTGCGGCCCCTGATCCATGAGATCAACCAGCTGCTGGAGCGCCTGGGTCAGAGCCTGCAGAGCCAGCGCCGCTTCGTGGCCGATGCGGCGCACCAGTTGCGCACCCCCTTTGCTGGTTTGCGCGCCCAGGCGGAACTGGCACGCCGTGAGGCGCCGTCAGGCCCTCTGCAGGACGCGTTGGAGCGCATCTGCCAGGGGGCTGCCCGCTGTTCCCGCCTGGTGAATCAGCTCCTGGCCCTGGCCCGCAACGAGCCCCAGAACATAGCCAAGGAGCCCGCTGCCGTCCTGGACCTGCATCGCCTGGCCCGGGAGGCAGCCCTACGCTGGGCCCCGGAGGCCTTGGCCCAGGGGGTGGATCTGGGTTTCGAGGCCCAGGCCCGGCAATTACCCGTGCGCGGGGACGAGGCCGCCTTGAACGATATGCTCGACAATCTCCTGGACAATGCCGTGTATTACACCCCGGCCGGGGGCCACGTCACCCTGGTGCTGGGCTATGGCCGGCTGGCGGGCAGGGATGGCCAGGATGGGGCCTGGCTGCGCGTGGAGGACGACGGTCCGGGCATCCCCCGGGAATTGCATGACAAGGTGTTCGAGCGCTTCTGGCGACTGCCGGGCAATCCCCAACCCGGCAGCGGTCTGGGATTGGCCATCGTCGCCGAGGTGGCCCTGCGCCACGGCGCCCAGGTGTGGCTGCAGCCTGGTATCCAGGGGCGGGGCGTGGCCTTCGTGGTGGATTTTCCCCACCATGCCACGTCCATGCGGGGGCTGGGGCCTCAGAACTGAAAAAAACTCTCCATGCGGGACTGCAGTCGTTTCGCTTGCTGAAAACTGGCCTTCAGGGTTTGGCGTTCCACGGCCGACAGGGTTCGGGGATCGAGTCGGTTGCTGAATGGCCGCTGTTGGCTGATCTGCTCCTGATGCAGGCGCAGGCGCAATTGCTGAATATGGAAAAAGCCGTCCACCCAGGCGGCGACCTCTCTTTCGTCCAGTTTCCAGACCCTGCCCGCCGCCAGCAGGCGTGCCGCCGTACCCGTTTCCTCCATACCGGTGGCCAGGGCGAAGATGCGTGCCGCATCCACGAAGGGCATGGCTCCCCGCAGTTTCAACTCGATGGTGTGGGCATCATCGCCACTGCCATCCACCACGAAATCCCGGATCAGGCCCAATGGAGGGCGGTTGCCCAGGGCGTTTTGCACCATGAGGCGCAGAAACTGACGGTGCTCGCGCACATGTTCGTGCAGCCAGCTGCGCAGGGCCGTGGCTAGGCGGGTCTCCCCCATGAGGGGGCGAAAGTCGAAGAAGATGCTGGCATTGAGCAGCACCGGGGCATCACCGCGGAAGATCCAGTCGCCAAAGGTACCCTGCCATTCCTCCAGAGACAGGCACCACTTGGGGTTGCTGGCCATCACTTCGCCCTTGCACAGGGGGAAGCCGCAGGCCGCCAGGGCCTCGTTCACCACCCGGGCGAAGGGCAGGAGGCTGGCCCTTGCGGCCTCGGCGCTCTGGCCCGGGGGCAGTTCGAAGATCAGGCCATTGTCCTGGTCGGTATACAGGGTCTGCTCCAAGCGGCCCTCCGAGCCCAGGGCCAGCCAGCAGAACACCTGGGCCTGGGCCTGGGGATGACGCTGCAGTTCCAGTTCGATGATGCGACGGGTGAGCAGGTCGTTGAGTTTGCTGATGAGCCGGGTGAGCTGCTCCGCCGTGGCGCCCTGCAGGGAGAGGTTGTGGGCCAGGCGGCGGATGTCCTCGGCGGCCGCCTGCAGGGGGGGCAGGCTCGTGGCGTGGTGGATGCGGGAAACGATGCCTGTGACCCCCACCCTTTGCAGGGCAAAGAGATCCCGTTCCGAGAGCACCCCCAAAAGGCGCCCGTCCGCCACCACCAGGACATGGCGAAAGTTCCCCTGGGCCATGAGCAGGGCGGCCTCGAAGGCGTGATCCGTGGGGGCCAGGGCGGCGGGTGAGGGAGTCATCACCTGCTGGATGGGTACCTCCAGGCTCAGGCCGGGCAGCAATACCCGGGCAATGAGATCCCGTACGCTGAAGATGCCCTGGGGGCGTCCGTCTTCGCTGATGACGATGGCGCTCACGCCCTGGTTCTTGAGGATCTCCAGGGCGGCGCGCAGGGGGGTGTCGGGCGAACAGGTCACGGGCTGGCGCCGGATGAGGCCGGCCAGGGGTGTCTGCAGGGAGGAAGACTCCGGACCGTTGGCCATCTCGGGTTCTTGCGGGTGGACGGGGGAGGCGTGCATGGGGGCTCCGTTATGTGGCCATTGTAAGGTCCTCTTGCTGGCAATGTGGGGTCTGTACAGGCTTTGCTGCCCCCCCGGTCTTTCCGGTATGTTCCACACACAGCTTATTTCTTCTGCATCATGGCCTTTTCCCCACCCGAAAACATCCAGCATCTCATGGCAGGCTGGCAGGAGCTGATATGGCACCCCCAGTTCTGGTGGGAAGTGGGCGGCCTGATCCTGGTGGTGGTGGCATCCCTGCTGCTGGGCCGCAGCCTGAAATCCAGGCTGGAGGCACGCCGCGAACAGGGTAATGCCCAGGGTTTGCAGGATGTGGTCTTGAAATCCCTGCAGCGCATCGTCTTCCCCCTGAGCATGCTCCTGGGGGTGTTGCTGGTGCGCGGGATACTGCTGTTTTTTGGCCAGCCCGTGGAGCTGCTGGACGTGGCCATTCCCCTGTTGCTCTCCCTGGCGGCCATCCGCATCCTGGTCTACGTCTTGCGCAAGACCTTCCGCCCGGGCCCGGTGGTGAAGGCCTGGGAGAACATCATCGCGACCTTCCTGTGGGTGGCCGTGACCCTGCATTTTCTCGGCTGGCTGCCTACCGTGCGGGATACCCTGGGGGAGATGGTGCTGGAAGTGGGCAAACTGCGCATTTCCATGCTGGATGCGGCCCAGTTGATCCTGACCCTGGCCCTGCTCTGGCTGCTGGCCCTCTGGTTGGCACGCATCATCGAAGGACGCCTGAGCCAGACCAGCTATCTCAGCCTGGGCATGCGTCTGGCCATGATGAAGCTCACCCGCTTCCTGCTGGTGGCCCTGGCCGTTCTGCTTGCGCTGAATGCCGTGGATATCGACCTCACCGTGCTGGCGGTGTTCGGTGGTGCCCTGGGTGTGAGTCTGGGTCTGGGTTTGCAGCACATCGCCAGCAACTTCATCAGTGGTTTCGTGGTCCTGTTCGACCGTTCCATACGTCCCGGCGATGTCATCACCATTGGTGACACCATCGGCACGGTGCAGGAGATCCATGCGCGTTATGTGGTGGTCCGGGACCGGGAAGGTGTGGACCGCCTCATTCCCAATACAAATCTGATCACCAATGACGTGATCAACTGGAGTTTCGCCGACCACGATGTGCGGGTGAAGGTGCCGGTACCCATCTCTTATGCGGACGATCCGGAGCTGGCACTGGATCTGTTGATGCAGGCCGCCAAGGCCAGTCCCCGGGTGTTGGACGAACCCGTACCCCAGGCCCGCCTCATGGGCTTTGGCGAACGGGGCATCGACCTGGAGCTGCGGGTGTGGATCAAGGACCCCCAGGAGGGTCTGGCCGGCGTGCGCTCCGACATCAACCTGGCCATCTGGCACCTGTTCAAGGAGGCCGGCATCACCATCCCCTATCCCCAGCGGGATCTGCATATTCGTCAGTATTCCACTGGCATGCCCGCGGACATCGGCGACAATTGAGCTACGGGGCGCGCCCCCGTCCAAGCACGTGACT
>CAZVNY010000040.1:0-11029 GCA_964628785.1 uncultured Thiobacillus sp. | reverse complement strand
GGATCCACCCGGGGGTCGTTGGAGCGCACCGCGATCTTGGCACGGATCCCCGGGTCACGGGCCGCGGCCCGAATCTCCACGATGCCCTCCTCCACCTCGGGCACTTCCCGGCGAAACAGCTCCTTGATGAATTCCGGCGCGGTCCGGGAGAGCACCAGCTGGGGGCCCCGACCACTGCGTTCCGCCCGTACCAGATAGGCCCGTACCTTGTCGCCCAGACGCAGATTTTCCTTGGGGATCATCTGGTCCTTTTCCAGACGACCCTCGATGCGGCCGGATTCGATGATGGCACTGCCCCGCTCCATGCGCTTCACCGTGCCGGACACCAGGGTCTCGTCCCGGGCCAGGAAGTCATTCAACACCTGCTCCCGTTCTGCATCCCGGATCTTTTGCAGGATCACCTGTTTGGCGGCCTGGGCACCGATGCGGCCAAAATCCACGGCCTCCACGGGTTCCTCTATGAACTCTCCCACCTGGATGTCGGGGTCGATTTCCTGGGCTTCAAAAAGCAGATATTGGCGATCGGGAGATTCCAGACCCGCCTCATCGGGCAGCACTTCCCAACGCCGGAAGGCCTGGTATTCACCCGTCTTGTGGTCGATCTCCACGCGGATATCGGCATCCTCGTCGGTATAGCGTTTTTTTGTGGAATGGGCCAAGGCCGCCTCGATGGCGCCAAACACCACCTCCGGCTCCACGTTCTTCTCACGCGCCAACGCATCCGCCAACAGCAGAATTTCCCGACTCATCGCTTCCTCCGGGTAAGACCCTCTAATTCCGGCGCCAGACGGGCAGACTCCACCTCCCGCAGGGGGAACGCCAACGCCACGCCATCCACTTCCAGTTTCAATACATCACCTTCCAGCCCAGCGATCAGACCAGTGAACCGCTTGCGCCCCTCCAGGGGGGCGTGCAGCCGGATCTGGGCCCGCTGACCGGCAAAACGCACGAAGTCCGCCGGCTTCACCAAGGGCCGGTCCAGGCCCGGGGATGAGACCTCCAGACGTTCATAGTCCACGTTCTCCACCATGAACAGCCGCGTCAGCTGGTTACTCACCCGCACACAGTCATCCAGGGTGATGCCGGATGGCTGGTCAATATACAGGCGCAGCAGCCCCCGGCCGACCCGCTCCAGGGCTACCAGTTCGTAGCCCATGCCGGTCAAAGTCGGTTCGATGAGTGACTGCAGATCCATCCCTTCCGCGCCATAAACAAAAAATGGGCACAAGGCCCATCCAGAAAACTTTTGGATTATACCCAGTTAGTCCGGTCGCACGCTACTCTCTCCGCCAACGACCCGTTGCAGTTCCACCTGTTCCCCCCGGGCCTCCAGGTTCAGGGTGGCCAGCCAGGCCCCGTCCCCCGGCAGGCCGGTGAGTACCTGATATCCCGCATCTCCCTGGTGCTCCAGGAGCACGGTTTCCATCGGGGGCTGGCCGGGACGTCCCAGCCCCAGAGTGATCCTGATGTCCGGCACCAGGGCACCAGCACGATCCCTTACCAGCACCCGTACCAGATTGACATGATCCGGGCGCAGGGCATCCAGGCCCACCACCTCCACTTCCCAGCCCAAGCGGGCCAGTTTGTTTTCCATGTTGCGATGATGCGCGATGCCCTTGGCCGCGTCCTCACCATGGGCCACCACCCCGGCAAAACCGGTATGCACGCGGCCATTGCCGGCATTGGGCAGCAGCAGCGCGGCCAGATTGGGGGGCAAACCCTGCCGGGCCACATACACGAAGCCGGCGAACAGACTCAGGATCACCACGAAGAAGGCCACCAGGGCCCGGGGCACCCAGTGGCCCACACCGGCACTCCTGGCCCTCTCGCCATAGAGCAGGGCCAGGATGATGGCCACTGAGGGGTAGGCAATGACATGCATGGTCACCGCATCCAGCCCCGGCCGACTCACCAGGGCATAGGCCAGATAGAGCAGCCCGGGCAGACCGGCGGCGATGACGGCCGCCCAGAAGTTGGGCAGACGTAGACCCCGACCCAATACATAGAGCAATCCCGTCAACAGCATGCCGCCAAAGATGGTAACGAACAGACTCATGGGCCGATCTCAGTTGCGGGTGAAGAAAGGGGCCGGATCCGTGACCTCCTGGCCCGCGCCATCCCGAATGACAAAGCTGAATTCCGTGGTGTCACGGGCCTGCTCCGGACTCAGACGCACGCTGGCCTGGACGATGACGCTCTTGCCGTTCTTGATGCGCACATTCTGGAAGTTGCCCAGATCCAGGGCACCGGGCGGCAGGCCTTTGGCAGAGATGGTGTAATCCTGTTCAGCGCCGGAGATGTTGGTGAGCCGGATTTGATAGCGATTACGCACGCTGCCATCGGACAGAACCACGAACAGGGGCTGGCGCACCTGCTGGACACTGTGCTCGAAGCTGGTGTGATGGCTCATGTCGTAGACCAGATAGGCCAGCATGAGGATCAGGGACAGGCCATAGCCCAGCACCTTCAGGCTCTTCCAGTGCAGACGCGCGGGCCCCGGTTCCGGCTTGGCCAGATTGATCTCCGAGTCGTAGCGGATCAGGCCATGGGGCCAGCCCATCCTGTCCATGATGCTGTCGCAGGCATCCACACACAGCCCGCAGGAGATACAGGTGGGCTGCAGACCATCCCGGATGTCTATGCCCACCGGGCAGACCTGCACGCAAAGGGCGCAATCCACGCAGTCGCCATGCCCTGCCGCCATGCGCTCTTCCCGGGTGCGCAACCCGCTACGGGCAGCCTTGCGCCCTGCAGCGCCCTCTCCCCGCTTGTGGTCGTAATGCACGGTCAGGGTTTCCGGGTCGTACATGGCGCTCTGGAAACGGCCGTAGGGGCAGATGAAGGTGCACACGTGTTCCCGCAGCACCCCCGCCGCCAGATAGGTGCTGAGGGTGAGCACCGTGATGGTGATGTAGGCGGCCGCCGGCGCATGCCCGGTAAAGACATCCAGCACCAGGTCCGGGGCATGGCCGAAATAGAGCACGAAGGTCAGGGCCGTCCAGAACGACACCAGCCCCCAGGCCACCCGGGTACCCCCCACCTTGAGAAGTTTCTCCTGGTTGCTCCAGGGCTCCCGCATGAGGCGCAAACGGGCGGGCCGTTCTCCCTGAAACAGCCTTTCCAGCCAGATGAAGGCATCGGTCCACAGGGTCTGGAAGCAGAAGTAGCCGCAAAATGCCCGGCCCACCAAGGCGGTCATGAAAAACAGCAGCATGGCTGCGATGAACAGCAACAAGGCCAGCCAGAACACATCCTGGGGATAGACCGTGAGGTCGAAGATGAGATAGCGCCGCCCGGGGATGTCGAACATCACCGCCTGGGACGGGGCATCCGGGCGGGACCAGGGCAGCCAGGGCAGGAGGAAATAGACGGCAAAACCCAGCCAGAGCACACTGCTTTTGAAGCGCCGAAACCTGCCCTTGATGGAACGGGGTACGATGGGTATGCGTTTGAAGTAAAGCTCTTTGGTTTCCACGCCTGATCTGCTGCCCTGTCGAAAAGAAAAACCCCGGCGGGCCGGGGTTTTGACGGATTAGCCCGCTTGCAGTCCTGTTGGTTTACTGGCCGCCGCCCAGCTCATGGACATAGACGGTAAGCAGTTTGATCTGCTCGGGCTTGAGGCGACCCTCCCAGGCCGGCATCACACCCTTGTTCAGACCGCTGCTGATGACCTGCCTCACCCTGGCGACCTTGGCCGCGTCATCCTTGGCACCGGGGACGTCCGCCCAGAGCCAGACCTGATCGGTCAGGTTGACGGAACCGATATCCTTGCGCCCCTTGGCATCGTCGCCATGACAATAGAAGCAGGCAGCCGTGTGGGAATGGAAGAGCTGATCGCCCTTGGCCGCCTTGGCACCATCCACCGTATTGCCGGACAGGGAGAGGACGTAGTGGGCCAGTTCATCGATCTGCTCCGCCTTCAGGGCCTCGGCAAAGGGAGGCATGTAGCCCTGACGGCCCTTGCTGATGGTCTCGTGGATCTTCTCGAAGCTGCCGCCATAGAGCCAGTCGTCGTCCGTCAGGTTGGGGAAGAAACCCACCTTGCCACCGCCCCCGCTCTGATGACAGGCCGCGCAATTGTCGGCAAACACGGCCTTGCCGGCGGAGAGCACGAAGCTGGACAGTTCCGGGTCCTTGGCAATGGCCTCATAGGGCATGGCCATGAGCTTGTCATAGTAGGGCTTCTGGGCCACTTGGCTGTCCTGCATCTCCTTTATGAGCTTGGCACGGGTATTCCAGTGCCAGGTCTCTTCCTGGCCTTCCGCGTTCAGGTAGGTGATCTTGTTCATGCCGGGCAGAAAACCCTTGCCAATGGGCCAGGAGGGGTAGATGACCCAGTAGATCAGGGCAAAGGCGATGGTGACGTACAGGCCCCAGATCCACCACATGGGCAGGGGGTTGTTGTATTCCTGGAGGTCGCCATCCCATACATGCCCGGTGGTCTGCACACCGGTAGAGCTCTGGCTTGGGGCATTGTCAGCCATTGGAGTGGTCCTTGATATCGTCGTCGTCATCTAGAAAGGGGATGTTCTTGTGCTCTTCCAGGCGTTTGCCGCGCTTCTTGCTGCCATAGACCCACAGCACGATGAGACAGAAGGTCACGAAGAAGATCAGCAGCCCCAGGGGCTTGCTGTTGGCCGGATCGGCAAACCACTGCATCAACGGTATTTCACCAGGTCTTCCGGCTTGATCTTGCTGAAGTCCACCAGGGTACCGAGCATCTGCAGATAGGCCACCAGGGCGTCCATCTCGGACACGCTGGAACGGTCGCCGTCATAGTTGCCTTCCTGGGCCTGGGCCACCAGATTCTTCTGGGCATCGGGGATATGCAGCATCCTGGCCGTGGCTTCGCCGAACTTCTCCACGTTGTGCTGGTATTCCTCCTGGTTGGCGGAATAGGGCACGCCGGTGGTGCGCAGGGCACGCATGCGGGCACCCACGTCGGAGATGTCCAGCTGGGTGGTCAACAACCAGGGATAGTTGGGCATGACGGATTCCGGCACCACGGACTTGGGCTGCACCAGGTGTTGCACATGCCATTCATTGGAATACTTGCCACCCACCCGGGCCAGGTCCGGACCGGTACGCTTGGAGCCCCACTGGAAGGGGTGGTCGTACTGGGATTCGGCAGCCAGGGAGTAATGCCCATAACGCAGTTGCTCGTCCCGGAAGGGGCGGATCATCTGGGAGTGGCAGGTATAGCAGCCTTCACGCAGATAGATGTCCCGTCCGCGGGATTCCAGGGGGGTGTAGGGACGAACCCCGGGCACATCCTCCATGGTGCTCTTGAGGAAGAACAGGGGCGAGATCTCCACCAGACCGCCGATGCTGATGGCGAACATGGTGCCCACCAGCAGCCAGCCCGCGTTGGTTTCGAAGATTTCGTGCTTGAAGTTCTTGAACATTTTCCGATTCCAGAATGACGTCAGGCCGTGGCAACGGCGGCAGGGCCACTGGCCGCCTCGGCGGCGCGCACACCCTGGCGAATGGTACGGGTGACGTTGTAGGCCATCAGACACATGCCGGTAAGGAAGAACATGCCACCGATGGCGCGCATGGCGTAGAAGGGATGCATGGCCGCCACGGATTCGACGAAGGAGTACTGCAGGTTGCCGAAATCATCGAAGGCACGCCACATCAGGCCCTGGGAGATGCCGGAGATCCACATGGCGGTGATGTAGAGCAGCACGCCGATGGTGGCCAGCCAGAAGTGGGCGTTGATCAGGCGCACGCTGTACATCTGGGTTTTCCACAGCCTGGGGATCATGTGGTACAGGGAGCCGAAGGAGATCATCGCCACCCAGCCCAGGGCGCCGGAGTGCACGTGGCCCACGGTCCAGTCGGTGTAATGGGACAGGGCATTGACGTCCTTCAGGGACATCAGGGGCCCTTCGAAGGTGGACATGCCGTAGAAGGACAGGGCCACGATCATGAAGCGCATCACCGGGTCGGTGCGCAGTTTGTCCCAGGCACCGGACAGGGTCATGATGCCGTTGATCATGCCGCCCCAGGAGGGCAGCAGGAGCATGATGGAGAAGGTGGCCCCCAGGGTGGAGGCCCAGTCCGGCAGCGCGGTCCAGTGCAGGTGGTGGGTACCCACCCACATGTACATGAAGGACAGGGCCCAGAAGTGCACGATGGACAGACGGTAGGAGTAGACCGGGCGACCGGCGTGCTTGGGCACGAAGTAGTACATCATGCCCAGGAAGGCGGAGGTCAGGAAGAAGCCCACGGAGTTATGGCCATACCACCACTGGGTCATGGCGTCCTGGGTGCCGGAGAACAGGCTGTAGGACTTCATGGAGAACAGATCCACGGGCACGGCCAGGTTGTTGAAGGTGTGCAGCAGGGCCGTGGCCAGGATGAAGGACAGGTAGAACCAGTTGGCCACGTAGATATGGGGCTGCCGGCGCTTCATGATGGTGCCCAGATATACGGCCAGATAGGACACCCAGACCAGCTCGATGAGGATGTCGATGGGCCACTCCATCTCGGCGTATTCCCGGGCCTGGGTGTAACCCAGCATGTAGGACACGGCCGCCAGGACGATGACCGCCTGCCAGCCCCAGAAGGTGAAGGTGGCCAGACCGGGGGCCCAGAGACGGGCCTGGCAGGTACGCTGCACCACATAGTAGGAGGTGGCGAACAGGGCGGAGCCGCCGAAACCGAAGATCACCGCGCTGGTGTGCACGGGGCGCAGGCGGCCGAAGGAGATGTAGGGCAGGTCGAAATTGAGGAAGGGCCAGGCCAGCTCGGAGGCCACATAGACCCCCACCGACATGCCCACCACGGCCCAGACCACGGCCATGACGGAAAATTTCTTGATGATGTCGTAGTCGTACTGCTCGCTGGCAGCCGTAACGGATGCAGACATAACGCCTCCAGGGGGTGAACTCTCCATCTAGCCCCTGCCGCCTTGCGCACACGCAGGACTCGGACCTGGAAATGGAATGAGACTAAATGGACGGAGTATAAAAACTCGCCCCGGATCAGGCAAGGAAGAATCTGTCCGTCTTGTTCACCCGGGGCCCGGCCCGAGCAGGATCCCCAGGTCGTGGGCGATGTCCTGGGGCGTCTGGGCAAAGGGCAGATACAGGCGCAGGCGTCCTTGCGCATCGAGGACATAGCTGCCGGCCGAGTGATCCACCAGATAATCCGTGGCCCCGGGCTCCACGTGCTTGCGGTACACGATGCGGAACTCCTTCGCCGCCCGGGCCACCTCCTCGGGGGTGCCGTGCAGGCCCAGGAAGGAGGGGTGGAAATAGGGCACATAGGCCTGCAGGATTCCCGCTGTATCCCGCTGGGGGTCCACGCTCACGAACAGGACCTGCACCCGCCCGGCCGCTTCGGGGCCCAGCAGTTCCATGGCCTGGGCCATGTCGGACAGGGTGGTGGGACAGACGTCGGGGCAGTGGGTGTAGCCGAAGAACAGCACGATGAGCTTGCCCCGGAAGCTGTCCAGGCTCACCCGTCGACCGTTGTGGTCCGTCAGCTGCAGGTGCCGGCCGAAGGCCGCGCCAGTGATGTCGCTGCCCTTGAATTCGGGTTTGTCGGTCGGGGGAGACGCCCTGCCACAGCCGGCGAGCAACAGGCCGGACAGGACCCACGCGAGAAAACCCCGTCGCGGCACGGCTCAGGCCGCGGGCAGGGCCACTGCCGGCAGGTCCGCCAGGCGATATTTGCCGGTGAGCACCGCCTTGGCCAGCTCCTCCAGATTCATTTCGTTGAGCATGGCCAGGATCTTCTTCTTCACCGGCACCCATTTGAAATGCAGGGGGCAGGCGGTCTCGTCGGAACACTCCTTCAGACCCAGGATGCAGCTCTTGGTGAAATCCGGGCCCTCGGTGAGCAGCAATACCTGCATGAGGGTGGTACGCTGCATGCCCTCCCGCAGGCAGAACCCCCCCAGGCGGCCGCGAAAGGAATCCAGCAGACCGTGTTTGCACAGGTTCTGCAGGATCTTGGCCAGGTAGGCGGCGGGCACGTTCAGACGTTCGGCGATGTCCCGGTTCAACACCGGCTCACCGGCGGGCTGGGTGGCAATGTAGATCAGGGCCTGGACCGCATACTGGCTGGTGCGGGAAAGAACCATGCATTCACTCCTTGGAGAGGTTTTTATCCGGAATTATAGCCCTGCCGCCGGACCTGTACAGGGGTCTCCCACATGCAGCGAATTTGCATCCCCGAGCCGGATCCGCCCTGGAATCAAGACCTTGTGTCAGCCTCCCGGAAACAGCGCCTGCAGGCGCTTGGGCGCGAACAGCTCGGCCACCTGCTCCGGCTCCATGCCCTGCCTGTAGGGCAGCTCCGCCAACAGGGGCGCGGGCAGGCGCCGCATCAGCGTGCCCAGGTTCTCGTCATAGGCAACCATGGCCGGATCCAGCTGATTGGCCACCCAGCCCGCCAGGTGCAGACCCCGTGCCTGGATGGCCTCCCAGGTCAGCAGGGCATGGTTGAGACAGCCCAGGCGCATGCCCACCACCAGGATCAGGGGCAGGCCCAGGGCCACGGCCAGATCCCCCATGTCCCGCTCCGGCGACAGGGGTACCAGCAGCCCCCCCGCGCCCTCCACCAGCACCACATCCGCCAGTCGGGCCAGTTCCGCGTAGGCGGCGCGCAGGCGGGGCAATTCGATGTTCACCCCCTTGTGTTCGGCGGCTATGTGGGGGGCGATGGCGGCACGGAAGAGATAGGGGTTACGCCATTCTCCCGGCGCCGCCACGTTACTTGCTGCCTGCAACAGCAGCACATCCTCGTTCTGCCACACGCCGTCCTGCAGGCTGGCACCGGCGGCCACGGGTTTCATGCCCACACAGCGGTAGCCCAGGCGCCCATAGGCGCGCAGCAGGGCCGCGGCCACCCGGGTCTTGCCCACGCCTGTGTCGGTACCGGTGATGAAGAAGCCTGGCATGGAGGTGGTCAGCGCCGTGGGGGATGTGGGGATGATGCGGCGCTTTCCCGGCACTCAGCGTTGCCTGGGGCCCGGGTGCCAGAAAATTCAGCGTTCATGCGATGTCCGTTAGGGAATTGAGCGATCAACTGCGGTTTTTCGCTTGAACTGCATGATCTGCCGTCCATCCGCCAGACGGTCGCTTTGTACCGCCCAGGCGTGGCCGTAGATGACTTCGTAGGTAGCGGGCAGGCGGCCATCCCTGCGGAAGGCCTCGTAGTTGTGGCTGAGACGGGCCCAGGCCTGCTTGCCCATGAGGCCGCTGCGGCCTGCGGAGAGCACGGTATGCGCGCCTATGCCCCGAATGTCGGCCAGGAGCCCGCGCAGGTCGGTGTAGGTCAGGGTGATGCGCTCCATCTCCATGACCGGGTTGCTGAAACCCGCCTGCATGAGGGCATCTCCCACGTCGTGCATGTCGATGAAGCGGTTCACGTGGGCATGGCCATCCAGATCCGCGCTGGCGGCACGCAATTCCTGCAGGGTGTCCGGACCCAGGCTGGAGAACAGGAACAGCCCGCCCGGTTGCAGCACGCGCTGGATCTCGATAAAGCTGCGCGGCAGATCCACCCACTGCAGGGCCAGGCTGGACCACACCATGTCCACGCTGTGTCGCGCCAGGGGCAGCCGCTCCATGTCACCGCAGAGGGCAGCCAGGTCTGGGGACGGGGCCTGCAAGCGCGGCAGCCATCTGCGCCAGCCGGCAGCGGTGACATGCTGGCGCTGGGTGCACAGCGCCATGCCATGGGCCAGATCCAGGGCCAGGATGTGGGCCTGGGGAAAGCGGCGCTTGAGCAGGGGCACGCCAAAGCCGGTGCCACAACCCGCATCCAGGATGCGCCCTGGCGCCAGCCTGATCTCATCCAGATGCTCGTCCAGACGCCGGGCCACTTCCCGCTGCAGGAACGCGCTGCGCTCATAGCCGGCCACTGCCCGCTCGAAGGCCCGGCGTACCGCCTGTTTGCGCCTATCCATCATGCAGGAACGCACCCACCGTGGCGACGAACCAGTCCGGGTGGGAAATGAAGGGGGCATGGGACGCCCCCGGGTGCAGGGCCAGCCGGGCCCCGGGCAGGTGCGCCGCCAGCCAGTGGCCCGCCGCCACGGGGCACAGGCTGTCGTGGGCACCGTGCACCACCAGACTGGGGCAGGAGATCCGGCCCACCCGCTCGCGCAGGTCCACGTGACGCAGCAATGCCAGGCCCTGGGCCAGGGTATCCGGCGCCGGCTCGCCCCGGGCGAAGACCTGTTGGCGCAGGCGGTTCACCACGACTCGGGCCTCGTCTCCCCCCCGGGCCTGGAGGGCAAGGAAACGCACCAGGGTGGTGCGATAGTCCCGTGCGAGGTCACTGGCAAAGCCGTCCAGCACCTCGGCATCCAGGCCCAGGACCCAGCCCGCGCGGTTGACGAAGACCGGGCTGGTACCCACCAGCACCAGCCTGGCCACCTTGTGCGGATGCCGCGCCGCCAGGGCCAGGGCCACCATGCCCCCCATGGACCAGCCCAGCAGATGCACCGGTCCATCCATGCCCGCCGCCAGGGCATCGGCCAGGCCCTCGGCGTCATAAGGGGACGGGCACGGCACAGCGCCATATCCGGGCAGGTCCGGGGCCTGTCCCGGCAGCTGCCTGCGGGTCTCCGCCCAGATGCCGCCATGCAGCCCCCAGCCATGCAGATAGACCAGGGGGACGGAGGATGCGGCGGCGGCAGGGGTCATGGGGCCGCCAGTGTGCACAGGGCGTCCACCAGGGCATCCACATCCGCGGGGGTGTGGGCGGCAGACAGGGAGATACGCAGCCGGGCCGTACCCTGGGGTACCGTGGGGGGGCGGATGGCCGGAATGAGGATGCCCCGGTCCTGGAGTCCCCGGGCCAGTTCCAGGGCCTGGGCGTTGTCTCCCACCAACAGGGGCTGGATGGGGGTTTGCGAGGGCATCAGGGACCAGGGCAGGGACGCCACGCCGGCCTGCAGGCGCTGGCTGAGCATTGCCAGCCGCTCGCGCCGCCAGGACACTCCGGCCACCAGTTCCAGGCCGGCCAGCACGGCCGCCGCCAGCAAGGGGGGCTGGGCCGTGGTGTAGAC
>CAZVNY010000039.1:0-11168 GCA_964628785.1 uncultured Thiobacillus sp. | reverse complement strand
TCTTCCGCTTCGCCAAGAGCGAGATCTGGGAGCGGGAGCGGGAAAAACAGGCCGCGGACCAGGCCCGGGTCCGGCACGAGTTCCGCGCCTTCCGCCTGGAGCGGGAAAAACAGGAAAAGGCGGAGAAATTCGCCAAGGCCGCCGCTGCCACCAAGGCCAAGGCCGCCACTGCCGAGGGCACGGACGATCCGGAGGCCGCCAGGAAAAAGGCCATCCTGGAAGCGGCCCTGGCCCGGGCCGCCAAGGCCAAGGAAGACATGGCCGCCAGCGGTATCGCCCCCAGGAACGTGGACGAGCCCTCACCCCGGGTGGCCCAGGAAATTGCCGAGATCGAAGCCCGCCGCGCCCAGGAGGCCCGGCTGTCCCAGGACACGCCCGATGCATAACCCCACCCCGCCTGTGCCTGTCTGATCCCATGAACGGCTCTCCCTTCGCCCTCCTGGCACGCAATTCGGTTAGCATCGTCATGTTCAAGGTCATGGCGGCCCTGATCCCGGGCATCATCGCCCACGCCTGGTTCTTTGGCCCCGGCATCTGGGTCAGCCTGCTGCTCTGCACCCTGTTGGGCCTGGGCCTGGAGGCCCTCATGCTGCTCTTGCGGGGCCGGGCCCTGGGACCCACCCTGGGCGACGCTTCCGTGCTGGTTACCGCCTGGCTCCTGGCCCTGTCCATGCCCACCCTGGCGCCCTGGTGGCTCTATGCCCTGGGCATGGTCTTTGCCGTGGTGGTGGCCAAGCACCTCTATGGCGGTCTGGGCCAGAACCCCTTCAATCCGGCCATGGTGGGTTACGCCGCCCTCATCGTCAGCTTCCCGGTATACATGACCCAGTGGCCCGCACCCCTCGATCTGGCGGTGCACGGCATCACCCTCGGGGAGGCCTTCAACCAGGTGTTTGGCGGGGGCGGCAGCGTCAGCCCGGACGCCTTTACCGCCGCTACCGCCCTGGATACCTGGAAGACCCAGGTCCGCCTGGGCAAGCCCGTGGCCGAGATCCTGACCCAGCCCATCTTCGGCTGGGGCGGGGGCCGGGGCCAGGAACTGGTGGCCCTCATGTACCTCCTGGGGGGACTGCTGCTCCTGGGCAACCGGGTCATCACCTGGCACGTCCCCGTGGCCTTTCTCGCTGGGATTGCCCTCAGCGCTGCCCTGTTGCAGGTCCTGAATCCGGCCCAGCATGCAGGTCCCGTGTTCCATCTGCTCTCCGGCGCCACCATGCTGGGGGCCTTCTTCATCGCCACGGATCCGGTCAGCGGGGCCACCACGCCCCGGGGCAAACTCATCTTTGCCGGCCTGGCCGGCCTGATCACGATCCTGATCCGCAATTTTGGCGGCTATCCGGACGGCGTGGCCTTCGCCATCCTGCTCATGAACGTGGCAGCCCCCTTCATCGATGCCTATACCCAGCCCCGGGTGTTCGGGCACAAACCGGGGCGGGAGGAGAAGACATGAGCGTCATCCGTTCCGAAGCCGTGACGGAAACCCTGTCCACCGCCCTCACCCTGCTGGTCTTCTCCGTGGTGGGGGCCATCCTCCTGGCGGGGACCTATCTGCTCACGCGCAACAACATCGAATACGCCGAGCAGCAGGACAAGATCCGCCTGGTCTCCCAGGTACTGCCCCCGCAAAGCTTCGACAACGACCCCACCCGGGACGTGCAAACCCTGGCGCCCCACCGTCTCCTGGGGCTGAAACGCCCGGGCCAGGCCTATTTGGCCATGCGGCAGGGACGCCCCGTGGCCGTGGTGCTGGAAGCCGTTGCCCCGGATGGCTATGCCGGCGAGATCCGGCTGCTGGTGGGAATCGACACCCAGGGGCGTTTGACCGGGGTACGGGTCACCGCCCACAAGGAGACCCCGGGCCTGGGAGACTATATAGAAGTGGGCAAGGGCCCCTGGATCCACCAGTTCGCCGGCAAGGGCCTGGAGATGCCCGGGGCGGACTGGTCCGTGCGCAAGGATGGCGGTCGGTTCGACTATGTCGCCGGTGCCACCATCACCCCCCGGGCCATCGTCAAGGCGGTGCACAAGGCCCTGGGCTATTTTGCTGAACATCGGCAGTCCCTGTTGCGTCTGCCGGACTCTGGCGAAGGAGAGCAATCATGATGGACACGGAAACCCGGGACATCATCGTCAACGGCCTGTGGAAGCAGAATCCCGGCATCGTCCAGCTCCTGGGCCTGTGCCCCCTGCTGGCCATCAGCAACAACGTGGTCAACGCCCTCTCCCTGGGCCTGGCCACCACCCTGGTCATGGCGGTGTCCAGCGCTTCCGTCGCCGTGTTGCGCAATTTCATCCCCCATGCCGTGCGCATCCCCGTGTTCGTGCTCATCATCGCCGCCCTGGTTACGGTGGTGGAGCTGGTGATGCACGCCTGGATGCTGCCCCTGTACGTGGTACTGGGGGTGTTCCTGCCCCTCATCACCACCAACTGCATCGTTCTGGCCCGGGTGGAGGCCTTCGCATCCAAGTGCTCCACGCGTCATTCCGTGCTGGACGCCGTCGCCATGGGCCTGGGCCTTACCGCCGTGCTGGTCACCTTGGGGGGCATGCGCGAGGTCTTCGGCAAGGGTACCCTGTTCTCCGGCCTGGACCTGGCCCTGGGCCCCCAGGCCGCGAACTGGGTATTGACCGTCTTCCCGGATTACCAGGGCTTCCTCCTGGCCATTCTACCCCCCGGTGCCTTCATCGGCCTGGGCCTGCTCATCGCCCTGCGCAACATCATCACCACCCTGGGGGCGGAGCGCACCAGCCGCGCCAGTCCCCCCGCCACCCCGGCCCCCGCCGCTGAGGCGGCCTGAAGCCGCGATGAATGCCACCCGCCGCAGGGAGATCTTCCGACGCCTGCAAGCGGCCAATCCCGCCCCCACCACGGAACTGGAGTTTGCCTCCCCCTTCCAGCTCCTGGTGGCGGTGATGCTCTCCGCCCAGGCCACGGACAGGAGCGTGAACCAGGCCACCGTCAACCTCTTCCCCGTCGCCCCCGACCCGGAGGCCATGCTCGCCCTGGGCGAGGAAGGTCTGAAGGCCCATATCCGGCGCATCGGCCTGTACCAGACCAAGGCCCGGCACATCCTGGCCACCTGCCGGATCCTGCTGGAACAGCATGGCGGCCAGGTGCCCCGGCAACGGGCCGCCCTGGAGGCCCTACCCGGGGTGGGCCGCAAGACCGCCAACGTGGTCCTCAACACCGCCTTCGGCGAGGCCACCATCGCCGTGGATACCCACATCTTCCGCGTGGCCAACCGTACCGGCCTGGCCCCGGGCAGGACCGTGCGCGAGGTGGAAGACAAGCTGCTGCGTCATGTGCCGGCGGAATTCAGGCGGGATGCCCACCACTGGCTCATCCTGCACGGCCGCTATGTATGCAAGGCCCGCCAGCCGGATTGCCCCGGCTGCCTGATCCGGGATCTGTGCGACTACCCGGAGAAGACGCCATGAAGGTGGCCACCGGCCTGGCCCAGGGGCGCAGCGCCAGCCCGGAACTGGCGGTCCGGGCCGTGGAGATGGCCATGACACGCGCAGGACTGGCCCACCCCCAGGCGGTATTGCTCTACCTCAGTGCCGACTTCGCCCAGGAGCCCAAGGCTGCCATCTCCGCCGCCATCCGTACCGCCGGCTGCCTGCAGGTCACGGGTTGCACCGCCGCCGGGGTGTTCACCGAGGACGACTGGGTGCTGGATGCCCCGGCTGCCGCCGCCATGGTCCTGGGCGATGGCATCGACCTGCACATCAGCCGGGAGGAAGGGGTGCCGAGCTTCACCCTCACCGCCCCCAATGCCCTGGACCTGCACTGGCTCAACAGCGGTGGTCCCCGCTTTGGCGGCGTCTCCGGGGATGCCACGGGCCAGGGACCCTATAGCGTGTGGACGGGTGGACGCATCCAGGCCGAAGGCCGCTGTCAGCTGGCCCTGAGCGGCATCGATCTGCATATAGGCGTATCCCAGGGCATCCGTCCCCTGTGCCCGCCTGCCCTGCTGGATGCCAGCCAGGACCACGACGTCTGCAGCCTTGGGGGCTACAAGGCCCTGGACAGCCTCATGCAAGCCCTGAACGGCATCCCGCGCAAAGCGGAGCGCATCCCCACCCATCTGCTCATGGCCGGGGTGATCTATGGCGCCGAGCACCGGGCCCTGGAGGAGGGCCGCTATCACCTGCTGCCCGTCATCGGCTTCAATCTGGCGGAGCGCTCCGTCACGGTGGCCGGCAGCCTGACTCCCGGTGTCAGTGTGTTCTGGGCCCTGCGCGAACCCCGGGCGGCGGAGCTGGACATGGGGGCCATGCTCGAACGCCTGAGCGCCCGGCACAGCAGTCCTCCCGCCTTCGCCCTCATGTTCCCCTGCATGGGCCGGGGTCCCGGATTCCATGGTGGCGAGGACAGGGATCTGAAAGTCCTGGTGCAGCGCTTCCCGCGCATGCCCTGTATCGGCTTCTACGGCAATGGCGAGATCGCCCACCTGGACGGGGCCAACCGCCTGTTGCAATACAGCGTGGTGCTGGGCCTGGGCTACGAGGTGCGGGCCCATGTTTAACCCCAGCCGGGACCAGGCCCGCGACTTCTTTTTCCAGACCTGGGCCAAATATCGTGCCGGGCAACCCCTGAGCGACCTGGAGCGCATCAGCCTGGAACACATGCACCGGCATCCGGAATACCACACCATCCTGGACCAGCCGGAACGTTACCGGGAACGGGACTGGTTGCCGGAACTCGGAGAAACCAACCCCTTTCTGCACCTGGCCATGCACCTGTCCATCACCGAACAGCTGTCCATCGATCAGCCTGTGGGCATACGCGCCCGCTATGCGACACTGGCAGGCCATCTGGGGGACGAGCATGCCGCGCAACACATGGTCATGGACTGTCTCGCGGAAATGCTCTGGCGTGCCCAGCGTGACCGGCAGCCGCCGGATGGCAGTGCATATCTCGAATGTCTGGAACGAAAATGTCCTGGTTGAAAATTCCCCGTCTCCCCGATCTGGCGAGCCGGGACCGCTTTGGAGAATTCCTCGCCTGCAACCTGTGGGTGTATCAATTCCTACCCTTCCTGAAGTGGCAGCACCGGGTGAACCGGGGCAGCCTGAAGCAGGACGGCATCGCCGGCTTCACCGGCGCCCTCATCGTCCTGCCCCAGGCCGTGGCCTTCGCCACCATCGCCGGCCTGCCGCCGGAATACGGCCTCTACGCCGCCATGGTGCCCACCATCATCGCCGCCCTGTTCGGCTCCTCCTGGCATCTGGTCTCCGGGCCCACCACGGCCATCTCCATCGTGGTCTTTGCCTCGGTATCCCCCTATGCGGAACCGGGCACGCCCCAGTACATCGAGATGGTCCTGACCCTCACCTTCCTCACGGGCCTGTTCCAGCTCTTCATGGGCCTGGCCAAGATGGGGGCCCTGGTGAATTTCATCTCCCACACCGTGGTCATCGGCTTCACCGCCGGCGCGGCCCTGCTCATCGCCGCCAGCCAGGTGAAGAACTTCTTCGGCCTGGACATCCCCCGGGGTACCCCGGCCTATGAGGTCCTGGGGCTGCTGCTCACCCATCTGCACGACCTGAACCCCTATGTCACGGCGGTGGCGGTGGTCTCCCTCATCGCCGGCATCCTGGCGCGCAAATACCTGAAACGGGTGCCCTACATGATCGTGGCCATGGTGGTGGGTGGCATCGTGGGGGTCTGGCTCAACAATGGCTTCGGTCAGGAAGTCACCGGCATCCGCACCGTGGGTGCCCTGAGTGCCAATCTGCCGCCCTTGTCCGTGCCGGACTTCTCCCTGGCCAGCCTGAAGAACACCTTCTTCTCCGCCCTGGTGGTCACCGTCCTGGCCCTGACCGAGGCGGTGTCCATCTCCCGCTCCATTGCGGTGAAGTCGGAACAGCGCATCAACGGCAATCAGGAATTCATCGGTCAGGGCCTGTCCAACCTGGCCGGCAGCTTCTTTTCCGGCTACGCCTCCTCCGGCTCCTTCAATCGCAGCGGCGTGAACTACGAATCCGGGGCCCAGAGCCCCCTGGCGGCGGTGTTCTCCGCCCTCTTCCTGCTGCTCATCCTGTTCCTGGTGGCCCCCCTGGCGGCCTATCTGCCCATCCCCGCCATGGCGGCAGTACTCTTCCTGGTGGCCTGGAATCTCATCGATTTCCACCACATCAGTGCCATCATCAAGGCCCACCGGCAAGAGGCCGTGATTCTGGGGGTGACCTTCTTCGGCACCGTCATCGACCTGGAAAAGGGCATCTTCTTCGGCATCCTGGTCTCCCTGATCTACTACCTGTCCCAGACCTCCCGGCCCGCCATCCGGGCCCTGGTCCCGGATGCCCGCGACCGGGACAACCCGCGGCGCAAGTTCGTGGTGGAGAACGGTATCGAACCCATCTGTCCCCAGATGAAGATGCTGCGCATCGAAGGCTCCATCTTCTTCGGTGCCGTGGATCACATTCAGCATGCCTTTGCCGCTGCAGATGCCAGCGTGCCCACACAAAAGAGCCTGCTGCTCTTTTCCAAGGGCATCAACACCATCGATCTGGCCGGCGCGGAGTTGCTCGCCGGAGAAGCCCGGCGCCGGCGCAAGCTGGGCGGCGCCCTCTACCTGTGCGGCCTGCGGGAAGCCACCTGCGACACGCTCAAGCGGGGGGGCTACCAGACGGACATCGGTCAGGACAATATCTTCGCCCACAAGCCGGACGCCGTCGCCGGCATCTATCCTCGTCTGAATTCCGAGATCTGTCGCGCCTGCACCAACCGCATCTTCCGGGAATGCCTGATCAGCCTGCCCAATGGCGAGCTGCGGGAAGAAACCCAGGCCCTGCAGGAAGCCGCGGCTGCGGTCATACCCGACACGGCCCATGCCGAGGTCCCGGCTGCTGGCCCCATGCGTCTGAGCAGCATCGTCACCCGCAGCGGTGACGATGGCAGTACCGGCCTGGCCAACGGCAGCCGCCTGCCCAAGAGCGATCCCCGCATCGAGGCCATCGGCCAGGTGGATGAGCTCAACAGCCAGATCGGCACCCTCATGGCGGAGCCCCTGGACGCCAATACCCGGCGATTGCTCTCCGAAATCCAGCATGACCTGTTCAACCTGGGGGCGGAACTGGCCTGGCCCGACCAACTCCAGATCACCCCGGAACACATCCTCACCCTGGAAACGGTCCTGGCCCGGCTGAATGAGCCTCTACCCCCCCTCAAGGAGTTCGTGCTGCCCGGTGGCACCCGGGCGGCGGCCCAGGCCCACGTCTGCCGGACCGTCTGCCGCCGGGTCGAGCGCAACATGATCCGCTTGGCGGAATCAGACCTGATCTCCACCCGCCTGGTGCAATACCTGAACCGTCTGTCGGACCTGTTCTTCGTCCTCTCCCGCCATCTCAACCGGGCCGCCGGCCAGGCGGAGCCCACCTGGCGTGGTCCGGGCAAACGCTGAAGGCTGCACAAACCTCACAGGATTTTGCCCATGGGGTGCCACAAACATGAAATAAGTGCAGAATCCACCTGCTCACCCTGTGGTGATGACCAACATCGGATAGAGGAGACCCGTATATGAAAATCAAATCCTTGTTGCTGGCCCTGGCCCTGGCCGCCCCCACCCCCCTGCTGGCTGCGGACAGTGCCGCCGTACCCACCACCTCGGAAGAATGGGTGCGCCACCTGACTGACTTCACGAGCAATGCCGACATGCTGGCGGACCCCAAGAAGTTCGTGGCTGCCCTGAACCAGTTGACGGATACGGGGTTTTTCGTGGCGGCGCTCACTGGCTTGATGGATCCCAGGATCTTCACCCAGTCCCTGACCAGCGCCATGGACCCCAAGGCCTATGCCAACTACGCCCGTCTCATGGACCCCGCAGTGGCGACCTCCTGGGCCATGGCCGTCATGGATCCCCAGTTCCTGAATGCCGTGGCCTACATCCTCACGGATCCGGCCAAGCTCATGCGCTGGATGATGCTGCCCCTGGATCCCAAGCTCATCAGCGCCGGCATGAATGCCCTCAACCCCAACGTCTATGCCCAGTGGGGACTGGCGCCGCTGGACCCCAAGCTCTGGAGCACCCTGCTCATGCCCCTGAACCCGGCCTGGTATGGCAACTGGGCCAACACCATGGCCACCCCGGCCACCTATGGGCCGACCTGGGGTAACTGGGCCATCAACCCCTTTGGCGCAGGTGTCCCTCCGTTTGTGCTGCCAGGGGCTGTCCCCCCCAAATAAGGCCTTGGGGCCCAGGCCCCGGCGTTACAGATACATGTGCCGCAAACCTGGTATCGTCACCATCGATGGGCGATACCGGGCCGGCGGAACAAAAAAACACACTTGCTGCCAGCCTCTCCAAGGGGCATGACATTTCTGCCGGGAACAACAGCGTGCCTGTAGGCATGGGTATAATTCCCCGGCTTGCAATACAGGGAATGGAACCATGGGCTTTCTTGCCGGCAAAAAGATTCTAATCACCGGGGTCATCAGTAACCGCTCCATCGCTTACGGCATTGCCAAGGCCTGCCGCCGGGAAGGGGCAGAGCTGGCCTTCACCTATCAAAACGAGAAGGTACGTGAACGGGTGGAAGGACTGGTCAGGGAATTCGGACAGGACTGCCCCGTATTGGCCTGTGACGTGTCCAGCGATGACGAGATCGCTGGCCTGTTCAACGAACTGGGCAAGCGCTGGGACGTCCTGGATGGTCTGGTGCACTCCATTGCCTTCTCTCCCAAGGAGGCCCTGGCAGGCAACTACCTGGACTTCGTGAACCGGGAAAATTTCCTCATCGCCCACGAGATCTCCAGCTACTCCTTCACCGCCCTGGCCAAGGCCGCTCTACCCCTCATGCAGGGTCGTCCTGCCTCCCTGCTCACCCTGTCCTACCTGGGCGCGGTACGCTACGTACCCCACTACAACATCATGGGCCTGGCCAAGGCCAGCTTGGAGGCCGGGGTCTATTACATGGCCGCCAGCCTGGGCCCCAAGGGCATCCGCGTGAATGGCATCTCCGCCGGCCCCATCAAGACCCTGGCCGCTGCCGGCATCTCCGATTTCAACAAACTGCTGGCCTGGGGCGAACAACACGCCCCCCTGCGCCGCAACGTCACCATCGAAGAAGTGGGCAACACCGCCGCCTTCCTGCTCTCCGACCTGGCCTCGGGCATCACCGGCGGCATCACCTACGTGGATGCAGGCTTCCATTCCACCGCCGGCCTGGCCGTGGACGAATAAGACCCAGCGTTCTCTCAGCGATGGCGGGATTCCCACCTCGTCATCGTGCTCCCCACCGCGTCATCGCGAGGGGCGAAGCCCCGCGGCGATCCAGTGCCTTTACCCACCGCGAGCGCAGCGCAGCCATTCAAGCCTGCACACCCCTGGATTGCCACGTCGCCTACGGCTCCTCGCAATGACGGGCTAGGGGAGTGCGACTCCTCGCAATGACGGGGCTGGGGGGAGCGGCGCCTCGCAATGACGCCCTCTTGTGCCGTCACCGCCCACATCTGCCCTACCACGGCCCCCAACACCCGGCCCCGGAGGGATCAGGCCATGGCCGGGTCCGGTTTCCGCTCAATCTCCGCTAGGCTCCAGGGCAGAGGGCTGAATCTCGATCTTGGCCTTGGCCTTCAGGTTGGCGATGTAGGCCCGCAGTTCTTCCTGGGCCAGCAGGCGCCGCAGATCCATGCGCATGACTTCTACCTGGGCCGAGGCATCCACGTCCGTCACCCGGTTCAAGCGGTAGAGGCGATAACCCTCCGGGGTCTCGGCCCCCGCATAGACAGGCAGCTTGGCGGCACTGGTCCTGAACACGGCGGACAGGGCCTCCCGGGGCACGTTCAGGGGCTGATTCCGGGACAGAGTCATAGGGGCAGACCAGCCCGTCACACTCTCACCGGCCTGGGCCGCAGCCAAGGCCTTCTGCCCCGCCGCAATGGCCAGCTGACGGGCCTTGGCCTTGAGCAACTCCTGGCGAATCTCCCCAGCCACCTCCGCCAGGGCACGCATGCCCGCCGGGTGGTATTCCATCACCCGGGCGGATACCAGGGTGTTGGGGGAGACTTCCACCGCCTCCACGTTGTGATGCTTGCTCAGGCTATCCTCGGAGAACAGGGCCTCCAGTAGGCGGGGGTTGCCCAGAAAGGCGGGCTCCGCATGCTTCTCGTCGATCCAGCCACTGGTTTGCAGCTGCAGGCCGAATTCCTTGGCCACCGACTCCAGGCTGTCCGGCTGCTCATAAACCATGTTGCTGAAGCGTTCTGCCGCTTCCGCAAAACGGCGCCGGGCCTCTTCCTGGCGCAGGCTCTGCAAAATCTCTGCCTTCACCACCTCGAAGCCCATCTTGGTACCAGGCAAAACGCCCTCCAGGCGGATGATGTGATAACCAAACTGAGACTCCACCGGGCCGCGGATTTCGCCGGGCTGCATGGCCCATACCGCATCGGCAAAGGGTTTCACCATCATGTCCCGGGTAAAGGCCCCCAGATCCCCACCGTTCTGGCCCGAGCCCGGGTCCTGGGAATGCTCCCGGGCCAGATCGGCAAAGCGCTGCGGTGTCTTTCTGGCCTCCTCCAGGAGTTTTTGCGCCTTGGCCTTGGCCGCATCCTTGTCGGCGGCCTTCGCATCCGGAGCAACCTGGATCAGGATATGACTGGCCCGGCGCTGCTCCGCCTCCTGATAACGGCCCTGATTGGCTTCGTAATACTTGCGGGCGTCCGCCTCACTGGGATGGATCTCCTTTTCCAGGCTGCTCAGGGAGAGCACGGCATATTGCACGCGCACCTGACGCGGGGTGGCGTAACGCTCTTTCTGTGCTTCGTATTCCGCCTGAATCGCCTGCTCATCCACCTTGACCTGCCCCAGATGGCTTTGCTGGTCGAAGATCACCTCATTCACTTCCCGCTGCTGTCCGATGATGGCCGCCAGCTGGGCCACGCTGGGATGGGCGATGAGGGCCCCCTGGCCCAGCCCCATCTGCACCTGACGCAGGAGGTGATCCTGTTGCAGGAGCGCCATGAGTTCACCCTGACGCATGCCACGGCTGCGCAGCCAGGCATCCAGACGGGCCTGGGAGAATTTGCCGTCTTCCTGGAAAGTCTCCACACCGGCGAGAACGGCCTGCACCTGGGGTTCCAGGACGGAAAAACCCACTTTGTGGGCCCCATCCGTGAGAAGCGTGGTATTGACCATCTGCTCCATGACCATTTCCCGCAGGGC
>CAZVNY010000038.1:0-11204 GCA_964628785.1 uncultured Thiobacillus sp. | reverse complement strand
GAGTAGAGATTGGGCGCTTCGTACTTCAGAAGATCGCCGAGGTTCTTGCCTTCCGGGATGACGGGCATGTCAGGTCTCCTGTTGGATGCGCGCGAACACGGCGTGGAACATCTCCGGCGTGAGGCGGCGGGTTTGGGTGTTGTAGCGTGAGCAATGGTAGCTGTCGTAGAGCCGCAGGGGGGGATCCCCGCTATTTTCCGTGCCGTCGATCCGGATTGCCGGGCGGGGGAGCAGGTGGCGGGCGCCGTGGCTGAAGGGGTAGGGGGCTGGTTTGAGGCCCAGGGCCATGAGCACCGCCTTGTGGGCGATCTGGCCCAGGGCCAGGACGGCGGCCCCGGCGGGCAGGGTCATCAGCTCCGCCTGCAGGTAGGCGTTGCAGCGGCGGATTTCATCGGTTTCCGGCTTGTTCGCCGGGGGCACGCATTTGACCGCATTGCTGATGCGGCAGTCCCGCAGGACCAGTCCATCATGGGCGCTGATGGATTCCGGCCGGCTGGCATAACCGAAGGCATGCAGGGTGGCGTAGAGCAGGATGCCGGCATGGTCGCCGGTGAAGGGCCGGCCGCTGCGGTTGGCGCCGTGGAAGCCAGGGGCCAGGCCGACGATGAATAGCCTGGCGCCGGGGTCGCCGAAGGCCGGAACCGGGCGGTTGTGGTAGTCCGGGTGGCTGTGGCGGGCCTGGGCCAGATAGGCAGCCAGCCGGGGGCAGGCCTGGCATTGGGCCAAGTCCCGGGCATCAGCCCCCGTTCCGCTCCCCATGCCGGCGTCCCGATGCTCTTCAGTGCAACTGGGCCGGGTTGTCCTGCATGCCCTCCGGCAGCTCCGTGTGCACGTTCTCGCCCTCCGTGTTGGGGAACAGGGGGGCGCCACAGTCGTCGCAGAACTCCAAGGGCATGCGGGTATCCAGCATGAGGATGTCGGTGAGGCCGGCGCTGCGCAGCAGGCTCTCGATCTGGGCGGGGATGGCCTGGGAGTCGTCTTCCTGGCCCAGCAGGGGCCAGGTCACGCCGTGCACCACCTGGTCCTCGTTGCGCAGGCTGAAGCCCACCCGCCATTCCTCCAGCCAGCGGTCGAAATAGGGCGCCACCACGGCGCGCAACTGCCCGGCGGGCACGTTGAACAGGGCTTGCAGATAGGCCACGGCGGCCTTCAGGGCGAAGGCCCGGTTTTCCTGGTCGGCCCGGCGCCAGGCGGCGAAATAGGCGTCCGGCAGCAGCAGCTCGAAGGTGCAGCCCGCCATCAGCTTGCGCAGGTTGGGGGCGGCCTGCTCCTGCCAGGCGTTGAGGGCGGCGTCCCGTTTGCCGTCCGGTTCGTTCCAGCGGAATACGGGGCCGTTGGCCGGGAGCTCCACCGCCGCCAGGATGTAGCGCAGGTCGGAGACGAAGGTCTGGCTCTCCGGTAGGGCGGCCGCGGGCACGGCGTAGTCCCGGCCGCTGCCGGCCGCCTGCCAGAGGGCATTGGCAAAGGCCCGGGTCTGGCTGTAGCCCTGGGGCAGCTGGTCCGGGCTGAAAAGGAAGTCGGCAAACCAGACCCGGGTTCCGGCGGCCAGGACATGGGCGTGCAAATGGTTGCGCAGGGCATCCAGGGTGCCGGCGGGGATGTTGCGGCAGGGGATGCTGTAGCGTGACCAGGCCAGGACGGGCAGGGCGACGAGCAAATGGCTGTGTTCACCGTTGCGCCGGCCTTCGCAGGCCGCCTCGATGAGGTCCGCCAGTTCCTCGTAGGCCCGGGTCTGGGTGGTGTTCTGGTCATGGCTTTCGTGCAGCCGGTCCATGGCTTGGTTGAGAGACTCGTCATCTCCCTGCTGCAGGAGGCGTTCGACGAGGCCCAGGAGCTCGGTCTCCCACCAGGCGTCTTCCAGCCGGCTGCCGGAATCCGCCAGGCCCTGGGCCAGCCAGGTCAGGCGTTCGGCGTCCCGGGAGAGGCGGTGGCGGCTATAGGTGCGGCGGCGTTTCATCGCAGTTTCAGCTCCGGTTGCAGGGTCACGTGGCGAATGCCGTGGTGTTCGTCCAGCCGTTTGCGGGTTTCCCGCAGGATGCGGCCCCAGTCCTCGAAGGTGGTCAGTTCCATGTGCGCGGAGAGGGCGATCTGGCCCGAGGACAGGGTCCAGATGTGCAGGTCGTGCACCGTCTTGACGCCGGGAATCCCGGCCATGTCCCGGGCCACGGTCTCGATGTCGATATGGCCCGGCACGGATTCCAGCAGTACGTGCAGGCTTTCCCAGAGCAGGCGCCAGGCGGAGATGAGGATGAGCAAGGCCACCAGCATGGAGAGGATGGGGTCGATGGGGGTGTAGCCGGTGAACCAGATCACCGCCCCCGCCACCAGGGCCGCCACGGAGCCCAGCAGATCCCCCAGCACGTGCAGGAAGGCGGCGCGCAGGTTCAGGCTGTCGCCACCTTGATGCAGCATCCAGGCCACGATGAGGTTCACCATGAGGCCGATGAGGGCCACCACCATGACCGTGCCACCCATCACCGGCTGGGGCTCGGACAGGCGATGGATGGCCTCGACCACGATGTAGGCGATGAGGGCCAGCATGGCCAGGCTGTTTACCAGGGCGGCCAGCACCTCCAGGCGCACCAGGCCATAGGTGTGGCGCTTGGAAGGTGGCTTGCGCGCCAGCCAGGCGGCCAGGGCGGCCAGGCCCAGGGCCATGCTGTCGGTGAGCATGTGGCCGGCGTCGGAGAGCAGGGCCAGGGAACCGGACCATACCCCCGCCACGGCCTCCACGATGGCGAAGCCCAGGGTAAAGAACAGGGCCTTGAACAGGGGTTCGCCGCCGTGGTCGTGGCCGACGTGGTGCTGGACGTGGGTGGTGCCCCGATCGACGGACAGGGTCATCCCGATTTCCCGCAGGTGTTGCTGGGATCGTTGAAGGCCAGGCAGGCATCGGCCTGGCCCACGCCATCCAGCTGGCGCAGGGCGGAGGCGAAACGGTTGCTTTCGTGCAGGGCCGTGCGGCTGGGGGGGTGGGGGCGGCCATGCATGCGCGCCAGGCGGATGAGGGACATGGCGGGCAGGGGATGCTGCAGCTGGGCCAGCAGCTCATCCGCCAGCTCCGGCCGGTTGCACACCAGCACCATGTCGCAGCCGGCCTGCAGGGCGGCCTGGGCCCGGGCGGTGATGTCGCCGGCCACGCTGGCACCTTCCATGGTGAGGTCGTCGCTGAAGACCACTCCTTCGAAGCCCAGCTGGCCCCGCAGGATGTCGCTGAGCCAGCGGCGGGAAAAGCCGGCGGGCTTGTCATCCACCCGGGGATAGATGACGTGGGCCGGCATGATGCCCGCCAGACCCAGGTCGATGAGTTGGCGGAAGGGGTGCAGGTCGGCAAATTCCATTTCCCCCAGGCTGCGCTCGTCCACCGGCACCGCCAGGTGGGAATCCGCAGCCACGTAACCATGGCCGGGGAAATGCTTGCCCACCGCGTTCATGCCCGCCTCCTGCAGGCCCAGGGCCAGGGCATGGGCCAGCTCCGACACCGCCTGGGGCTCGCGGTGGAAGGCCCGGTTGCCGATGACGCCGCTGACGCCGTAGTCCAGGTCCAGTACCGGGGCGAAGCTGAAATCCACCCCCACGGCGCGCAGCTCGGCGCCGATGATGTAGCCCGTGTCCCGGGCCACCCGCCGGGCCCGCTGGGGCTGGCTGTCCCAGATCTCGCCGATGGCGCCCATGGCCGGGATGCGGGTGAAGCCCTCGCGGAAGCGCTGTACCCGGCCCCCTTCCTGGTCCACGCCGATGAGCAGATGAGGGCTGCGCAGGGCGTGGATTTCGCTGCACAGGGCGGCCAGCTGGGCCGGGTTGGCGTAATTGCGCTGGAACAGGATGACCCCACCCACCATGGGGTGCAGCAGGCGTTCCCGTTCCTCCGGGCTGAGCTCCAGGCCCGCCACGTCGGCCATCACCGGCCCCAGGGGCAGGCGCTGGCTCAGGGGCGCAGGGGGATGTTCTGCAGCGTAGGTCATGTTCTTTCCAATACGACAAAGGCCACCGCGTAATCCTGCTCGTCGCTCAGGCTCAGGTGGGCGCCGGCGATGCCCAGCCGGCGCAGCCAGGCGGACAGCTCCGGCCCCCAGGCCAGGCCGGGTCGGCCCAGGTCATCGTGGGTGACGTGGATGGCGGCAAAGTACAGCGGCCCGCGTATGCCGGTACCCGCCGCCTTGGCAAAGGCCTCCTTGGCGGCGAAGTGTTTGGCCAGGAACGCGTCCTTGTATGGGGCACGGGCATATTCAGCCTGTTCCTCCGGCGCCAGGATGCGCGTGGCCAGACGCTGGCCAAAACGGGCATGCAGGCGCCGCATGCGTTGAATGGAGATGATGTCGGTGCCGATGCCGTAGATCATGACACACCGGTTTGACGTCGCCGGGACAGGGCCTCCAGGCTGTAATGGGTGAAGGCCAGGCCCATGTACACCGGTGCCAGCAGGTTGAGGATGGGCACGAAATACACCAGGCCCAGCAGGGTGCCCAGGGCAAAGCGCTTGCCCCCGTCACCCTGGCGCAGGTTGGTCAGCTCCCGGGCATCCGCGTGTTCAGCCAGGGCGTCGTACATGAACAGGCGCTGGTTGAGCCAGGCATTGAGCAGCAGGGAGACCAGGACCCCGAAGGGCGCGAACAGCCACAGGGGCAGACACAAGAGCCAGACCAGCACATACAGGCCGGTGGCCCCCAGGACATTGCCCAGGCTACCCATCAGGGTGCCGCCCTTGCGCGGCTCCAGGGCGGAAAAGTCCCGCGCCGCCACGAAGCCCACGATGAGGGGCATCAGGGTCAGGGAAGTGATCAGCAGGGCGGTGATGAACACCGTGGGCAGCCACAACAGGATGAGCAGGAACCAGGCCGCCCCGGAGGTGAGCCAGTCCGCACCGGCCCACTGGGCCAGGCTCTGCAGGGGCGTGCTGGCCAGCAAGGCGGTGACCCAGCCCAGCCAGGCCCCACCAAACCAATAGGCCATCAGCCCCCAGACCAGCAGGGCCAGCCCCATGGGCCAAAGCATGAGACCCAGCATGCGCGGCGCCAGAAGGTCTTGGGTGGCCCGGCGAAGGGCAAGAAAGACGATGTCCATGATCGTCGATCATTATAGGGCGGCGGCCCTTGACGCAGATTCGCCACGATCAAGGCAGGGCACAGAAAGGTGGCCACAGTCTGTGCCTGCTGAATCCCTGTCGTGAGGTCGTCAAAACCGGCCAGCCAACGGGTGAAAAACCCGTGTGGGCAGCCTGGGTCCTGAACCAGGCCAGCGCAAAGGGCGCTGGCGATGATGCGACGCTCATGAGGATTTGGCCTCATCCATCAACCAGTCCCGAAAGGCCACGAGTCTCGGTAAATCGGCGCACTCGGGGCGGTACACCACGTGATAGGCCAGTTCGGACTCGAATTGAATTTCAGGGAACAGCCGTACCAGTCTGCCGGCCGCCAGGTCGTCGTGGGCCATGACGCTGCGAGTGAGCGCTACACCGCGCCCGTCGATCGCGGCCTGCAGGACTGCCGCCGAGTTGTTGATCTTCATGCCGCGCGAGACGGTCACGTCGCTGATGCCGGCCTTGGCTAGCCATTTGCCCCAGGTTGGAAAGCCCAGGTTGCCGTCCATCGAAAGGTCGTGGATCAGGGGCACGGCGCCCAGTCCCGCGGGCGTGCACAAGCGGTGATTCCGCCGCAGCAGTTCCGGGGAGCAGACGGGAAAGATTTCCTCTCCCATCAATCTTTCCGCCGTCAGGCCTGGCCATGTACCGGTGCCGTAACGTACGCCGACGTCGATTTGCTGAGCCACGAAGTCCACGAGCCTGAGGCCGGTCTCCAGGCGCACGTCGGTGTCGGGGCAGAGGGCCTGGAAGCGCTCGAAGCGCGGCAGCAGCCATTTGGCGGCGAACGCGGGGCTGACGGTGACGGTCAGCACGCCGCCGACTGCACGCTCCCTGAGCCGCTCCAGGCCCAGGGCTAGCCGGTCAAAGCCGATGCGGATGTCGGGCAGCGCGCGCAGTGCCACATCCGTGGCCACGAGCCTGGCCTTGCCGCTGCTGCTGCGGATGAACAACGGCGTGCCCAGCCAATCCTCCAGCTTGCGCACCAGCTGCCCCACGGCGGCGGGCGTGACGTGGAGTTCCTGTGCGGCGGCCGAGAAGCTCTGGTGCCTGGCGCTGGCTTCAAAGGCACGCAGCGCGTTCAGGTGCACGGGTGCTTGCATGACGATAAATAATTTCTTTGTGACCTTGGTACTTTATCTCATTTGTGACGAGGCTGGGTTCAGCCAAGAATCCGCTGCGAAGACTGCTTGAACTCTTGCCAGACTGCGTTGTGGAGTCACATTCACAGCTTGCTTGATGAATAGATTTCCTTGCAGATGACAGGTGCTTGATGTGCCCAATCACGACAAGCGTAGGGAGCGCCTGCGTTTTTTGAGCCTGACGTCGTTGTGTAGCCGAAGGGAGAGATTTCAGATGAGCAATCGGTTTGTTGGCAGGAAGCTCCTGGTCGTCGGTGGAACCAGCGGCATGGGCCTGGAGACGGCCCACAGGGTCGTGGCCGAAGGGGGTAGTGCCGTGGTCGTGGGTCACCACCCCGAGAAGACCGAGGCCGCACGCCAGGCGTTGACCGCGCTGGGCCAGGCATGGGCCTTGGCCGTGGACCTGGGCCGTGACGAGGGCGTGGCCGCGCTGCTCGAGTTCATCGATGCGCAGCACCCGGACATCGACCTGCTGGTGAACGCCGCCGGCGTGTTCTGCCCCAAGCCCTTTCTGGAGCACGCGGCGGCCGACTACGACCGATACATGGCGTTGAACAAGGCGTTCTTCTTCATCACCCAGCGGGTCGCCAGCCATCTTGTTGCCCGGGGCAGGCCGGGGGCCATCGTCAACATCGGCTCGATGTGGGCGCAGCAGGCCATCGCCGCCACGCCCTCTTCGGCCTATTCCATGGCCAAGGCTGGCTTGCATTCCCTGACCCAGCAGCTGGCGATGGAGCTGGCGCCCAGACACATCCGCGTCAATGCTGTGTCGCCTGCCGTGGTCGAGACTCCGATCTATGAGGGCTTCATCCCGAAGGCCGAGGTGCATGGCGCGCTGCAGGGCTTCAACAGCTTCCACCCCATTGGCCGCGTGGGTACACCGCAGGACGTCGCAGAAGTCATCGTTTTTTTGCTCTCGGAGCAGGCCGCCTGGGTGACGGGCGCAATCTGGGACGTGGATGGCGGTGTCATGGCCGGCCGCAATTGATGCGTGGTGGGCAAGTGCCCAGCACCTGCCCGCCGCACTGATTCCCCCAGTAACTCAGCAAGGAGAAATGCCATGGTTTATCTGCAAATCACCCTCAAGATCGCCGACGCCAACCGCGCGGCCGCCGCGGGCATCTACCAGAAATACAAGGGGCCGTTTCTCGACACCATTGCCGGCGCCAAGTCAAAGGAATTGCTCGTACGCGATGCAGACGTGCAGGTGCTGCATGGGTTCGATACCAGGGAACACGCGAATGCCTATCTGCATAGCGAGCTGTTCACCACTGACGTGGTGGCGGGCCTGAAGCCGCTGCTCGAGACGGACCCCGATGTGCGCGTCTATCAGGTTGCGTGATGCGTGCTGTTGCCGGTGCGCGCGGCACGACACGCTGCGTCAAGATCCGCCGCCTGAGCGAAACGCCGATACAGTGTGATCATGCAGACGGCACGCATCGCCATCGTGGGTGGAGGGCTGGCCGGGTTGTACGCGGCGAGGCTACTGGAGGACAACGGCATCCGTGACTACGTGCTGCTGGAAGCACGCACGGCCTGGGGTGGCCGGATCGCAGCCACGCCGCCAGCCGCGAGCGGATCGCCACGAGACCGCTTCGACCTGGGCCCGACCTGGTTCTGGCCTGACTTTCAGCACCAGCTCGATCACCTCATCGACAGCCTGGGCCTGGAGCGTTTCGTCCAGCCCGAAGCGGGGGACATGCTCGTCGAACACAGGCCGAGCGCCGCGCCTGCGCGCACGCCCGGCTATGCGTCGGCGCCTCCGGCCATGCGTCTGGTGGGTGGGATGAGCGCGCTGATCGACGCCCTGCAACGGGGGTTGACACCTGAAAACCTCATGCTCGGTCGGCAGGTGCTGCGCCTGCGCAGCGACGGCGCGCGGGTGGCGCTGGACGCCGGGGATGCGCAAGGGCACTCCTGCACGTACCGGGTCGAGCATGTACTGCTGGCCGTGCCACCGCGCCTGGCATTGGCACGGATCGGCTTCTCGCCGCTGCTGCCCGAGGCGCTGCGGCGTGCATGGCAGGACACCGCCACGTGGATGGCGCCACAGGCCAAGTACATGGCCCTCTATGACGAGCCGTTCTGGCGTGTGCAGGGCCTGTCCGGTGAAGCACGCAGTGCCTGTGGGCCGTTGGGTGAAATTCATAATGCCTCCATGCCTCCTGGCCACGCCGCCCTGTTCGGCTTTTTCAGCATGCCCGCCAGCGTGCGCCGAGGTGTGCCCGAAGATGCATTGCGTGCGCATTGCCGAGCCCAGTTGGCACGCCTGTTCGGTCCACGGGCGGCGGTGCCGTCGACGGATTTCATCAAGGACTGGGCCGCCGACCCGTGGACCGCGACCACCGCCGATCTGGATGGCGCGGAGCATCATGGCGCCGCACCGGCTGCTACCGTGGCCGAGGGCGCGTGGCGGCACCGGATCACCGGTATCGCCAGCGAATGGTCACGCCATTTTCCGGGCTACCTCGCCGGGGCCGTCGAGGCTGCTGCGGAGGGTGTCCATGCCCTTTTGGAGCAAGCATCATGAAGACGACCTATCGTGCCCTGCAGGCCACCAGTGCCGGCGCGCTGGAATGGGTGGAGCGCGTGACGCCCACGCCTGGTCCGGGGCAGGTGCTGATCGCGGTGCAGGCCTGCGGCGTCTGCGGCGCCGACGCTGCCGACATCGCCCGCGCCGACGCCACCCTGCAACCGCCGCGCGTGCCGGGGCACGAGGTGGTCGGGCGCATCGCCGCCGTGGGGGAGGGTGTTCCCTCGCTCTGGCAGCCGGGGCAGCGCGTGGGCGTGGGCCGCCTGGGCGGGCACTGCAACGAATGCGCACAGTGCCGGCAGGGACGTTTTCAGCTCTGTGTGCATCAGCCCGTAGTCGGCAGCAGTTGCGATGGCGGCTACGCGGAGATGATGCTGGCGCGCAGCACCGGCCTGGTCGCCATTCCCGACGAACTGCGCTCGGAGGAGGCCGCGCCCATGCTGTGCGCCGGCGTCGCCACCTTCAATGCATTGAAGAAGTGCGGCGCGCAAGCTGGCGACATGGTCGCCGTTCTGGGCATCGGCGGCCTGGGGCACATGGCCTTGCAGTATGCGCGGCGCATGGGTTTCAGGGTGGTGGCCATAGGACGCGGTAGCGACATCGCGGCAGACGTGCTGGCGCTGGGTGCACACCTCTACATCGATAACCTCACCGAAGACGCTACCACCCGGCTCAACGCCCTGGGTGGTGCACAGGCCATCGTGACCACGATAGACCACGCGGACACCGTGTCGGCGCTGTTGCCCGGCCTGGCCCCCGAGGGGCGGCTGGTGGTGCTCAATCCAGGCAAGAGTCCGCTGCAGATACCCGGCGGCCTGCTGGTCGGCGGCCAGCGCAGCATCCTCGGCTCGCTCACCGGCACACCGTACGACAACGAAAAGACGCTGAACTTCAGTGTGCTGGCGAACGTGCGGCCGCGCATCGAGGTGCTGCCCCTGACGCAGGCGAACGAAGCCCTGCGCCGACTCAGGTCCGGCGACGCCAGATATCGCCTGGTGCTCACCATCGAACACCCGGTCGATGACACAGGCGTCAACGCTTGAACCAGTAACCATCAGGAGACATTGGATGAAACGCTCCCTGCCCTACATCGGATTCGTCGCCGCCATCGTCGCGGCTGGGGTACCGTCCGCGCTCGCGGAGGAGTTCACCCCTTATGGATCGGCCAAGGTCGATCTGCGCGAAGCACTGACGGCCAACGTCGTGTTCGACGTCAACTACGCCGAGCCACAGCAGCTCCATGGCCTGTACAACTATGTCAAGAACATGCAGAAGGCCACCCACGGCAGGCTGGTCGTGCTCACACGTGGCCCCGAGTTGCGCGTCTTCGCCAAGGAGAACTACCTGCAGTATCAGGATCTCGTGGACCGGATGGCCAGCCTGGCCAAGGAAGGTGTGGAATTCCGGCTGTGCAGCAACGCCATGAAGGCCGCCGGGTTTCAGGCTGAGGACATGCACGGCTTCGTCACGGTCGCGGAGGCTGGTGGTTTTCCTGAGCTGGTCTACTGGATGAGCCAGGGCTACCTGCTCATCGGCCAGTCGGTCAACCCGACGCCGCTGCCGGTTCGGGGCGTGCGCTACATCGACCATCCGGAGCTGAAGAAGTAGGCAAACCGGCCTCACGCGGCACCCTCTGGCATCTGTCTGCATGGCATGTCGCTGACGACGTCAGCAGGCATAGGTGACAGCATGGCCGGGCCTGGCGCGCCGGGTGGACGGGCCAGGGCCCGGGTCGAATGTGAAGAAACACAGGAGATTGGGCCTCTGCACGCTCAAGGCGTGCGTGCAGGTCGCATACTGCAGTCACCTCCCCCGTATCGCTGACTGCAGTCGCTCTCCATGAAGCTGAACACCGCCGCCCGGATTTTTCTTTCCATGCTGTTCGCCTGTGTCCTGGTCCTGGGCGTCAACGGCATTGCCGGGCGCATCAGTTTCGAGCGCGCCTTCCTCGGCTATATCAACCAGCAAGGCGTGCAGCGCATGCAGCAAATTGCGGCCAACGTGGCGAGCGAGTACCAGGTGCATGGCAGCTGGACATTTCTCGAAGGCAGGCCAGAGGCATGGTTCCGCCTCATCCATCCGGCCGGAACAAATGCGGGGGGCGCAGCGAGCCGGCCACCGCCGGTTTCCGACCTGGCGGGGGTCATTCCGCGTCTGGCCCTGTTTGACGGCGAGGGCCGTCGGCTGCTGGGCAATCCCGCGGCAGACACTGCAGATGCCATCCGCGCGCCGGTCGCAGTCGAGGGCCGCCACGTCGGCTGGCTGGCCATGGTGCCCCTGGAGAAGGCGATAGACCCGAGCGGCGAGCGCTTCTACCAGGCGCAGCAGCGCGCCTGGTGGCTCAACATCGCCGTCTCGGTGGCCGTCGCGGCGCTGTTGGCGTGGCTGCTCTCGCGCCTGCTGGTGCGGCGCCTGCGCGCGCTCACCGATGGCATCTACCAGCTGGCGG
>CAZVNY010000037.1:0-11271 GCA_964628785.1 uncultured Thiobacillus sp. | reverse complement strand
GGTACTGGCAAATCGACCCTGCTGGAGTGCCTGCGTTATGTGCTGGACATTCCCCCGAAAGGTAAGCAGGCGCACAAACTTCACCTTGAGATCATCAAGGAGAATTTGGGCAAGGCGTCCGGCCGAATCGAGGTGGAGGTCGTTTCTTCTTCACAGCATGGCAAGCGCTATCGGGTTTCCCGGCGCTATGGCGAAATGCCCATTGTGCGCGAGGTAGTACCCGACGGGAGCGGCAATGTCTCGACCCTGCAACCGCGTGACCTGTTGCCGGGGATCGATATTTATGGCCAGAACGAGATTTACGAACTGGCACAGGACGAGCAGAGCCGAATTCAGTTGCTGGACCGCTTCCTGCCTAGCGATGGCGACTACGCACAGCACAACGCTACGCTCAAGAAGCGCTTGCAAGAAAGTCAGCAGAAGTTGGCCAAGACCTTGGGCGAGGTCGATGACCTGAAAGCCCAGATTGCGCGCTTGCCCAAACTGGTTGAGCAACTGCAAGGCTTTCAGGCGTTAGGGATACAGGAAAAGCTTGCCAAGACACCGTTGTTTGCTCGCGAGAGGCAGATTGTCGAACGCACCCACGAAGAAATCCGGCACTTGCGGGATGGTGTGGCGAGCCTTCGGGACAATTTGCCCGACCTGACTTTCATCAGCGACAAAGCCTTGGAGGATTTGCCCAATGCCGCATTGCTCAGCCCAGCGCGGACAATTTTGGACAAACTGCGCGAGGGCTTCGAACGTCACCTTGCCGAGCTGACAACCGAGCTGGCAAACGGTGAGCAGCAACTGGCGGTACAGCTTGAGTTGTGGAAGCAGTCAATTGCACAAGGTGAGGCAGAACTTGAAAAAGCCTTGCGCAGCCTCCCGGCGACGGCCGGGAAAAGCGGCCAAGAGGTGGGAACGGCTTATCAGCGGCTGCTACAGGACATCGAGCGCATCAAACCACTCGAAACTCGGGTCGCCAATCACAACAAGCTGCTTGAATCCCAACAGCAGGAGCGTCGAAATCTTCTTGCGGAATTGTCCGATCTCCGCGACCAGCGCACCAAGAGCTTGCAGAGTGCGGCCAAGAAATTGAATCGTCGTCTTGAAGGGAAATTGAAAGTTGAAGTGGTGCCTGATGCAGATCGAACACCGCTGAAAACCTTCCTGCTGGAAAGCAAGCTTGAGGGGGTAGGCGAAAAGCGGCTGTCGTGGATCGACGAACGGGATGCCATCAGCCCGTCAGCACTTGCACAGGCAATCCGTAGCGGCTCAGCAGCGCTTCAGCTCGATTGGGCATTGACGCCCTTGGTCGCGGATGCATTGACGAGGCTGCCTGCGTCTCGCCTGATGGAACTTGAGGCGCTGGAACTCGACCATCGGATAGATATTTTTCTGAATGTGTCGCATGGCCAAGCGGAGGCAGTTTTTCGGCCATTGGACAAGCTGTCGACCGGCCAGCAATGCACAGCGATCTTGCACATGCTGCTACTGGAAAATGTCGATCCGCTCATCATGGATCAGCCCGAAGACAACCTCGACAATGCATTTATCGCCGAGCGCATTGTCCACGAACTGCGCGCGGCGAAAACCAGTCGTCAATTTCTGTTCGCTACACACAATGCCAACATCCCGGTATTCGGGGATGCCGAGTGGATCGGCGTATTCACGGCTGTTGAAAACCATGGTGCATTGAGCTTCGATGCCCAGGGTTCGATTGATGTTCCAGTCATTCGCGACCAGGTGGCCAACATCCTCGAAGGTGGACGCGATGCATTCATCCAACGCAAAGAGAAGTATGAGTTTTGAGGTAACGGCCTATGTTGAAATCTGAATTGCTGGAAATCATCGCCAACGGTGAGAACTCCGGCGTGGAATTCAAGCGTGATGACCTGCGCCCGGAGCAACTGGCGAAAGAAATTGTCGCGTTGCTCAATTTCCAGGGTGGAAAATTGCTTTTGGGTGTGGAGGATGACGGCACCATCAGCGGCATTCAGCGTGGCGACCTGGAAACGTGGGTGATGGACACCGTATTTGGCCGATACGTGCATCCGCTGGCCCTGCCATTTTACGAAGAGGTTGTGTTCGATGATGGCAAGCGCGTGGCGGTCATTTCACTCACCCTTGGCACAGCCAAGCCCTATGTGGTGCGCAACAACAATCGCGAGGAAATTTTTGTTCGCGTCGGCAGTACTTCACGTCTCGCAACCAGGGAGCAGCAAGCTCGACTGTTTGAAAGCGGCGGAATGCTGCACGCTGAGGTTTTGCCTGTATCCGGCAGCAAGCTGGATGATCTGGATCAGGCCCGACTTAGCGATTACCTGGTCAATGTCGCAGGCGACCAGATGGCGCCGCAGTCCGCCGAAGACTGGGAACAGCGGCTGACCGGTTTAGGCTTCATGGTTGGCCGCCCCGATGGTCCCGCTACATGCACCATTGCTGGGTTGATACTTTTTGGGCGAAGCCCCCGCCGTTGCTTGCGCTACGCGGGGGTACGCTGGATGTCCTTTGCTGGCGGCACAAAAGATTACCAGGCACAGGATGACACGGTGCTCGATGGCCCGCTGGTAGCCCTGTGGGAAGGCAGGCCAGGGGCAGGACGAAACATCGTGGAAGATGGATTGCTCGAACGCCTGATTGATCGAATGCGCCCTTTCATCTCCGAGGAGGGGGGCGAGATAAACGAGGGCCTGCGCCGGGAGCCAAGCTACCGCTACCCCTTTGATGCAATCCGTGAAGCGCTTCTCAATGCACTTGTTCACCGCGACTGGACGCGTTCGATTGAGGTAGAGGTTGTCAATTACTCCGACCGCCTGGAAGTGACCAGTCCCGGGGCATTACAGAACTCGATGACCATCGAAAAAATGTTGGCTGGGCAGCGGTCACCACGCAATCCAATCATTGTCGAAATCATGCGTGACTACGGCTACGTCGATGCGCGCGGAATGGGAGTTCGCCGCAAGATTGTTCCTTTGACGATCGGTTACTCCGGCAAAAATGCGGAATTCGAGTTGACCGATGACTACTTGCGTGTAGTGATCCCGTCTCGCCAAGGAAATTAGCAGATCAAGGCTGAGTCAAAGTCGCATCCGCTTATTCAGCAAACCGGTTCATCCTCCTGCTCTGGTACGGCCGTTTTCTCCCTAAACTGCACCGACTCAATCCGCGACAGCGCCAGCGTGACGTCATCCACCGCCAGCCTGAATTCACTCTTCATCTCGCCGGATGTTTTGTCATGCCAGGTTTCCTCGCGCAGGCGGCCTTCGATCTTTACCCGGGCGCCCTTGCGCAGCAGCTTGGCCGCCGCTTCCGCCTGTCGGTCCCAGGCCGAGCAGGTTAGCCAGAAGCCCCCACTCTGCTGGATTTCGCCCTCAGCATCGCGGCTGTATTCGTCAAAAAATACCCGCAGCTCACAGACGGCGCGATCTTCGCCGTTGACGCTGACACGCTTGAGGGTGGGCGCCGTGCCCAGGTTGCCTTTACCGACAAATACGTTACTCATCGTGCATCTCCTATCAAATTGAACTGCTCAATAGACAACACCGCGGTTCCTCTCCTCGGAGAGGTCCCGCATCACCTGGCGTGCGTGGCGCACCAGGCGTTCTCTCGCATTGAGCCAGCGCACCTTGGCGTCCAGCTCGACGTACCAGCGCCCGACTTCGGGGGGCAGACCGGCCACTCGCTTGCCCAGGGCGTCGGCAGACAACATCTGATTACGGTTGGTCCGCCACCTGAGCGACACCGCTCCGGAAGCGCGGCGCTGGATCGCCAGCACCAGGCCGACGCCGTTCTCCATCCGGGTCAATTCACCGAGCTGGGTCATCTCCGCCTCGATTTCATTCAGAACCTCCGTCAAGGTCATCGCGATACGGCCGCTTCGTTGCATCAGCGCGGTGCCGTCGGACGCCATCCAAAGCTCGGCCAGAATGGCCAACGCCGGGGCAGATACATCGAATGGTGTGTTCATGCGCAACGGCCTCGCCAAGCGCCCAGTAATGATTCGGCGATCACGTGGCTCTTCACAGGCGAGGGCTCCTGTCGGGACCGGGCTCGGCATCCGCCTCGCGATTCCTGCCCATCGTCACCACACAGGCCACGCCGGATCGCTGTTCGCCGGGGCCGGGGTTCGCCTGATCCACTCCGGGGCTTTTGAACAGGCGAACCAGCCAGACGCCCAATTGCCGAACCGATAATTTCCTAGCACCCCACCGCATCGTTCAGCCCCGCCGCCTCGCGCCCGCGCCCTTACCCTTAAAACCCTTTGCGTTACCGAGCGGTAGCCCACTGTCTTGGTGTTGGCTCGATAGCCTGTTGCCGTTGCCGACGTCCATCGAACCTTTGCAGCTCATAGCAGGCCTGCCTCTTCGGCGTCCTCGGGTTCTGTTGGATCCGCCTCGCGCACCGTCCCCCGACGGATAGATTTGGCATGCTTGGGCAGTTTTCGGCGTTCCAGGACTTCGGCCGGCAGCCCCGGCCAGATTTCCGCCAAGGCCTGAACGCGGTCCTTGATGTCCTTGCTTTTCGGGTCGAGTACGTCGGCACGGGTCAGGGCGGCGTAGGCGGGGACCTGCAGGACGTTCTGGTTGCGCAACACCCGGTCGAAGAACGCGCGCATCGGCCGCAACCGTGCATTCAGCAGTTCCCGTTCCTTCTCCGCGCTGATCAAATCCCGGCCGGCGAGTGTCTTGACCACCCGGACGTACAGATCGAAGTCCATGACCAGGCGGGAGATCAGAAACCCGTAGGGCGAGCGGAATCCTAGCGTAACCTTGGCCGGTTCCCGGCTCTTCAGGATGGAGAGGTGCATGCCTTCCGCGCCCAGGGTCTCGATCCGGCCTCGGGCCTCGGCGACGGCCTGGCCAAGTTGCTTCATCAAGTCGTCGATCTCGAATTCGGACAGGATCAACATCCAGTCGGCATAGGGATTGTCCTGTCCGGAGAGCTGCCACAGGTTCCGCAAGGCCGAGCCGACGTTCTTGGCGCCGGGTATCCTTGCCAGCTTGCCTTCCGGGTCGCGGCCACGGCCGATGAACAGCCGCAAGGCCTGGCGGGTGTGGACGAGCATGTAGTCGTCATCCGAGTCTAGGGAGCCGACGGACAGCATCGTGCGCGCCTCGTCCTTGCCTACACCCTTGTCCGCGCCCAACCGGCTCGTGTAGTCGCGTTTCTCTGATTCCTGCGCGTCCTCCCAGGCCGACAACAGGAGTGACAGCGGATACAACGGATGATGCGATGGCACATCCTGGTCCGCGTCGAGAAACTCCTTCAATTGCCGCCGTGCCTCGTCCGGGTCGAACTTCGGCACCGCCGCGGCCCGCTTTGCATCCTTACCTGTCGTCGCCATGCACATCACTCCCTAAACACGTTCCTGAAATCGGTTGGGCCAGGCCCATTCCGAACCGCCCTCCGGTTTGTCCCCAGTAGGGACAAACCTCAACTTGTCTCGGACCTGTCCCCACTGGGGACACACCATCAATCATTCGCACCGCCACTCGGTCTCGATTGGCCCATCCGTTGCGCCATGAATGTGCGCAGGCCGTTGAGCCCGGCCTGGATGTGCCGAGCTCGTTCGTCAGGGGGGATTGCGTTGGCGGGCGTAATGGCCTGCCGTTCCGCCTCGATGCGCTGTCGCCGCGCCTGTTCGCGCAGGGCCGCCGCCGGGATGAAGTCGCCCGTCCTGGCCTTGCTCGCCAAAGCCGAGAGGTAGTTCAGCGGTTGCTCGATGGTCTTGTGGTTCAGGGCCTGGCCGGCCAGTTCGTCCAACAGCAACTGGGCCTGCGCCGACACGGGGGCCAGCAGGCGCTTGGCGGATTCGCGTTCTTCCGGCCGGAGGGTTCTCGGCCAGATCAATTGCTCGGACCACCTACACCCATCGTCATCGGGGCCGATGGCCTCGGTAGGTGGAGTAGTCTTAAAACCTGTAGTCCAATCTATATAGAGATTTTCCGGAAAGCGCCCATCCGGGGCGCCGGAAACCGCCCAACTTGCCGGCACGTTTCCGGAAATCCTGTCGGTACGATTGCGGAAATCCAGTCGGTGCGTTTCCGGAAAACCAGCCAGCAGGATGCCTGCATCCTTATTTGCAGGGTTTCCGCATGCTGGATTGCCGGATTCCCGCAAACTGGTTGGTTCGTTTCCGGAAAATCGATCAACCAGGCCGGTCCCAGCCAGTTGATCCGGTTGGCGCAGTTCCGTGTTTGCTGACGCAGGGCGGCTGTCGACAGCCGCGAGCAGCGCAATCAACCGGTCCAGGCGGATTTGCCATTCCACCCTCGGGGGCATGCCGAGCCGGCGCTCGGCCAGCACTTCGGTTTGGCGCAGGCCCGAGCGGGCGCTGTCCAGTTCGTGTCGGGTCAATCCGGTTTGCTGCCGCAGGGCATCGAACAGGTAGGGCCGCCAACCGGTCAGCGCGTCGCCATTCTTCAGCCGAGCGCGCTCCTGCCCCAGGAAATTCGACAGCAGCACCGCCGAGGTGGCGGCGCCGGTGATGTCGGACAGGTTCCGGTAGAACAGGAAAGGGCGCCCCAGCAGTTGCAGGACAGCCCGGTCGTTGCGCCAGTCCCAGGCGGTATAGCCGGTGGGCTCCAGAAGCCAGCCCAGGGTGTCCAGGTCGATGCGGTACCAGACCTTGGCCGGCATACCGACCCGTTTCTCCAGCCAGAGCCCGAGGTCTTTCAGGGCCTGTCGCGCGCTATCCTGCTCGCGGCGCGAGAGGCCGGTCTCGTTGCGCCATTCCTCGCGCGTCTTCCAGAACCAGCCTTGCCGGGCCGATTCAGCGATGGCCAGCTTGCGCGTCCAGTAGATGGCCTGGGAGAGCATCAGTCCCGCCGTGACGCATCCGGTCACGAGCACCAGCTTAGGATGAAAGGCGACGCATCGTTGCCCCAGCAAGACCGTGGCTTCGTAGAGCTGGTTCAGCCGCCCCATCGAGTGGGGTGGGTCTTCTGTACCGCTGGTGTGGGCACGGGGCGTATCCGTCATCGACGCTTCGGATTCATCGTGGTATCGATCTCAGTCGAGACGGGCATAGTCGATCTGGTCCAGCCCCTGGTATTTCCGGCTGGCTTGCGCTTGTAGCCGCTCGATCAGGCGGACGACGTCGACGCGGATCTCCAGACGCGCCGGCATGCCGACGCGGCGTTCCTCGATCAGGCCGCGCTCGCGCAGGTTGCGGCGGGCGCTTTCCTGTTCGGTGCGGGTCAGGCAGGTGGCCTCGGCCCATTGCGCCATGGTCAGACGCATCCAACCCTCCGATTTGTCCGGCAGGTCCGCCGCCTTCTGGCAGGCGCAGGAGAGGAAGAGGGCGGCCGTGACCCCGCCGCCCATTTCCACGAAGGCGCGGTGGAACGACACCGGCTCGTCGTACAGCTCCAGCAGAACGCCGGGGGTGATCGTGCGTTGAGCCGAAACGACCTGGGGGCGGCGAGGGAGCGGTCGATTCATGTCGTGGTCTCCTTGAAGACCGCCCACAGCGATGCCAGGGGTTCGTCAGGAAATTGTTCGGCCAGCAGGCGGAAGCGGGCGGCCAGGTCGTCGCTTTGAAGTCGTGTGCCGCGCCAGAACCTGAGTACCTGCTCGGCGACCGCGGCATCCAGCTTGCGCACCCGGCCCCGTCTTGAGGTGTTCGCGGTTATCCGCTTGAGCTGGCGATATTCGCGATCGGGGATGCCGAACAACTCCAGCATGGCCGCCGCCGGCGCGCCTCGCCGGATGAACCACAGGGTCTCTTCCTTGCGATGAAGGATGTGCTGGAGACGATGGCGCGCCAGAGACAATTGGGACTCGTCGACGAACACCGAGATAAAGGCCGGACGTTGTTCGGCAAGGCGCAGCAGTTCCACCGTGGGGGTGCGCTTCAGTTGTTCCAGCGTGGTGGGGCTGACCACCGATAACAGTTGTTCCATGTTCTCTCCCAGGTCGGCCTGGTCGACCAGATGCTGGAGCAGGGCGACCACATGGCGAGGGTCCGAGAGCGGGAGGCCGGGTAAGGTGTTCATTCCGGCCCCGCCACTACGAAGCGTTCAGGTGCGGTCCCGCGTAGTGTGCGCAGTATCGAGACCAGTTCCAGCCAGACCGGCACCGAGGGCGATGCCGAGGCCAGGCGTTTGCCCAGCGACAGGGGGTCGATGGGCATGCCCAGGATCGTGTCCATGTAATGCTGAAGAGCGAATTCGTCGCGGCCACGTTCCTGCCGTTGGGCCTGGCGCCAGGTGGAGTCGTCCGGCATCGATCCGGACCAGGCGCCATCGAGCTGCTCGGAGAGCATGGCCAGCATCCACCAGCCGAAGTAGCGATCCGCGCCGTTTTCGGTCAAGTCGATGGGCTCGTCGTTTTCCGGTACTTCCATGTAGAAGCCGGTGGGCCACTCCTTGGTGAGACGTAGGCAGTCGGCGGATTCGGTCAGACGAGCGAACCGGGTCGCCAGGTCCTGGATCTCGCTGATCAGTTCTGTCTTGGGCTTCTGTTCCGGTATGACTGGCTCGGGGTTCTCGGTCCTCTCCGTGGCGTTGCCTTTCTTGCCAGCAGAGGTTTCGGCGGCATTCGGAGGGGGTAGGGGAGGGGTGCCCGCTGGCTCCCTCTGTAGCCTGGCCTGGGCCATCAGCCCGGCGATATCCTCGCCCGGGTGCTCCTGGCATAGCTGTCTGGCAAGGCGTGTCAGCTCAACGGTCTCGCCCATCTTCGTGGCCACGGCGTGTTCCAGTTGTTCAATCACTCTGCCTGGCTCAAGTGCGCGGGTGGACAACCAGGAGTGCTCGGCACGCTTCAATACCTGGTCGCGCAACTCCGGCCAGGCCTGGATCTGCTGTTTATGCTTCAAGAGCCGTTCAAAGGCGTTGAAAGCAGGTTGCAGTTCCGATATGACCGGCCTGGAAAGCGACTTGCAGGCCTCGCCCAAGGCGGCCAGATGGGTGACGGCGAAGTTGAAGTAACTCAGCGTGGTCTTGCCGAGCGGCAGGCCACGTTCCTTCAGGGTCTGTTCGAAGGCCCGCGCGGAAAGGGTGTTTCCAGTTTCCGACTCGATCATCTGCTTCAGGTCGGCGTAGGCTCGGGCCTTGTCCCAGAAGATCATTTCGCCACGCAGTTCGTTTTCCACCAGGTGGGCGGACAGCGTGGAGGATTCCGATACCCAGGGGGTGTAGGTGACGACGACATACTGGAATGCCGCATCGCCGGTTTCGCTGAATAGTTCCTGTAGCGCCGTCAGGCGGGTATTGCCGCCTTTGCCGACCATGTACTTTTCTTGGCTAGGCCGGCGGGTGACCACCAGCGGGCTGGTGAGTTGTTTGGTCGAGCGGATGGATTCCTTGATGATGTCGTATTGGTCGTTGATCGCCTTGCGGGGGTTCTTGTCGTAATGGAGGATGTCCATCACCGGCAGGGTCATCTGGCTCTCGGTGTCGATCGATAGTTGGTGACTGTTGTCGAGCGGCAGGCCGACGTTCAAGGACTCCTTGACCAATCTGGCCCGCAGGTCGATCGGGCTGATGGTCCGCGTGCCATTGGGTTGCGCCAAATCCCGTTGTTGAGCCTTCCGAGCGGCGTCCGCAACCGTCACCGAAGCAGGGAGGCGGTCCTGTGCGCTCATGCCGTGTGGGCTTCATCGTGGGCCGGCTGCGCGACCGGGGAAGGTGTTTCTTCTTCCTCGGAGAAACCACCGGCGTAGACGCCGCTGAGCGATGGGATCAGCTCCCAGACCAGGCGATGCATGGTGTCGAACGGCGTCACCCCGCGCTCCCGGCGTTTGAGTCGGTGTACCGCCAGTTGCGCCGTGGCCGCCTCGTTGTAGGCCACGCTGGCCGGAATCGCGGTCTCAGCCACGGTGACCAAGCCGCGCATCTCCAGATAGCTCTGCCTGATTTCCTGTGTGATCTGGCGTGCGTCGTTGGTGTGCCCGACCCGGTTGATGACCGCTGTCAGGGGACCGGGACCGATACCCAGTGCCTGGGCCTCTTCCAGCTTGACCAGCAGTTCGAACGTCCCGGTGCGGAATTCGCGTGCGCTCGGCGTCTCCGGCAGGACGGGGGAGATCAATCGATGCGCGGCCAATGCCGCCGTGTAGAGCAACGGCCCCTGGGCGCCAGGGGTGTCGATGAACACCAGATCGTAGTTGTCTTCGATGACCGGGGCGCGCAGCGCTTTGCGGAGGATCATCGGCGCGTCGATGCGGCCCTGGATGAACTGTTCCAGATCGGTGGTCTCGATGCCGGCGAATTTCCGCCGCGGGGCATCGCATACGATGATGTCCAGCCGATCCCAGGCCGTGGTCGAGATCGCCGATTCGGCGACGCGGCCGCTCAGGACGACGGAGGTCAGCCCATCCGGGGCTTGCCGCCGCAACTGGTAATACTTGGATAGCGATCCCTGGATATCGGCATCGACCAAAAGCACACGCAGCCCCATGTCGGCGGCAAGCGCGCCAAGATTGGCTGTGATGGTTGTTTTGCCGATCCCCCCTTTTGTACCTACGACGCTCAGAATGACCACATGTACCTCCTGCTACGGATATGAATGCGTTTGTGTGTGGCGTGGTTACACGATGACCATAACCATCAAACGGTAATATAATATACCGATGCACGTACACACAAATATTTATAGGTATTCTATTGGTTGCGCCATGAGTGCTACCTTGGCATCCGTAATGAAGATGTCGGCCGCATCGCTATAATCGGCCTAACCCAAGAAGGTCCCCACCATGTCTACACCGCCCGAAGTGCCCGGCAAGCGCGAGTCGCTTGATACCCGCATCGAGCCCGAAGAGCGTGGCCGGATCGACCGCGCCGCCAAGGCTCGCGGCAAGATCCGTACCGATTTCATCTTGGATGCAGAGCGTCTCGCGGCCGAAGAGGCCTTGCCCGATCAGATGCTCATCGTCGCCAGCCGAGAGACCTACGCCGAGTTTCTGACCCGATTGGACCAGCCGCCTCAGCCCAATGAGCGCCTGCGCAAGACGATGCAGACCCCGGCGCCCTGGAAGACGGCATGACGGGGAGTCGCGTGATGGCGAATTCGAGTTGGGATCGAACGCCATCGCGGACGGAATGAAAACTGTGACAGGAAAGTGGTATGGCGCTGACGAAAGCTGAACTCTGTGATCTTCTGTTCGAGAAGGTGGGCTTGAACAAGCGGGAGGCCAAGGAGTTCGTGGAATCGTTCTTCGAAGAGATCAGCGTGACCTTGGAGCGCGGAGGCGAAGTCAAATTGTCCGGCTTCGGCAATTTCCAGCTGCGCGACAAACCGCAGCGGCCTGGCCGCAACCCGAAGACCGGCGAAGAGATGCCCATC
>CAZVNY010000036.1:0-11411 GCA_964628785.1 uncultured Thiobacillus sp. | reverse complement strand
CGGCCGCGTGGCCGCGGAGGGCGTGGTGGCCATCCATATCGCCGACGACGGCAAGTCCGCCGCCATGGTGGAAGTGAACTGCGAGACCGACTTCGTGGCCAAGAACGACGACTTCCTGGCCCTGACCAAGGCCCTGGCCGAGATGGTGCTGAACCAGAACCCTGCCGATGTGGCCGCCCTGTCCGCCCTGCCCTACGCCGGCAAGACCGTGGAAGAGACCCGTACCGAGCTGGTGGGCAAGATCGGCGAGAACATGTCCATCCGCCGCTTCGTGCGTATGGCGGCCACCGGCAAGTTCTCCAGCTACATCCACGGCAGCAAGATCGGTGTGCTGGTGGACGTGAGCGGTGGGGATGCCATCGCCAAGGACATCGCCATGCACATTGCCGCTTCCAAGCCCAAGTCCCTGGATGCCAGCGGTGTCTCCCAGGAGCTCATCGACACCGAGCGGCGCGTGGCCGTGGAAAAGGCCCGGGAGGCCGGCAAGCCGGAGGCCATGCTGGAGAAGATCGCCGAGGGTACGGTGCAGAAGTTCCTCAGGGAGGTCACCCTGCTATCCCAGCCCTTCGTCAAGGACGACAAGCAGAGCGTGGAACAGGTGCTCAAGGCCAACAATGCCCAGTGCCACGGCTTCGCCCTGTATGTGGTGGGTGAAGGCATCGAGAAGAAGGTCACCGACTTTGCTGCCGAAGTGGCTGCCGCCACCCAGGTCTGAGCCACCATGACCCACCCTGCCCCAGCCGTCAGGCGCATCCTGCTGAAACTCTCCGGTGAGGCCCTCATGGGGCCGGACGCCTTCGGTTATCACGCGGACACCCTGCGGGGCATGGTGGCCCAGATCAAGGACGTGATGGCTCTGGGCACCCAGGTGGGTATCGTGGTGGGGGGCGGCAACCTGTTTCGCGGTGCCACCGGCGCCCTGTCCGGCATGGACCGGGCCACTGCCGACGCCATGGGCATGCTGGCCACGGTGATGAACGCCCTGGCCCTGAAGGATGCCCTCCAGGCCAGCGGTGTGGAGGCCCGGGTCCAGACGGCGGTGACCATCGCCCACGTGGGCGAGGCCTTCGAGCGCGACAGCGCCGTACGGCACATGCAGAAAGGCCGGGTGGTGATCTTCGCTGGCGGCACCGGCAATCCCTTTTTCACCACCGACACCGCTGCGGCCCTGCGGGGGGCGGAAATCGGTGCCGACCTGATGCTCAAGGCCACCAAGGTGGACGGCGTCTATACCGCCGATCCCAAAAAGGACCCCACGGCCACCCGCTACGAACGACTCGGTTTCGACGAGGCCATCGCCAGAAACCTGGGCGTATTGGATACCGCCGCCTTTGCCTTGTGTCGCGAACAGAAACTGCCCCTGTGTGTATTCAATATCTTCAAGCCGGGCGCCCTGAAACGGGTGGTGCAGGGCGAGGCCGAGGGCACCCGGGTATTGCCCTGAGCCCGCTTCCCAGAAGGAGTGCAAGCATGATTGCCGACATCAAGAAATCTGCCGAAGAAAAGATGAAGAAGTCCCTGGAAGCCCTGAAAAACGACTTCCACAAGGTACGCACCGGCCGCGCCCATGCCGGCATCCTGGACCACGTGAAGGTGGACTACTACGGCTCCGAGGTCGCCGTGCCCCAGGTGGCCAACGTCTCCGTGCTGGATGCCCATACCCTGGGGGTGCAGCCCTGGGAGAAGAACATGGTGGGCAAGGTGGAAAAGGCCATCCGGGACTCGGATCTGGGCCTCAACCCCGCCTCCATGGGGGAGCTCATCCGCGTACCCATGCCTCCCCTCACCGAGGAACGCCGCAAGGAGCTGGTGAAACTGGTGCGCGGTGAGGCGGAAAACGGCAAGGTGGCCGTGCGCAACATCCGCCGGGACGCCATCAGCCATCTGAAAACCCTGGTGAAGGACAAGGAGATCTCCGAAGACGATGAGCGCCGGGCGGAAGAAGACGTGCAAAAGCTCACGGACAAATACGTCGCCGAGATCGACAAGGCCACCGTCGAAAAAGAGAAGGACCTGATGGCGGTATGATCGGGGGGTCTGCACCACCCTTGCGTGCCCCATGATCAAGCGCTTCTTCAGCTCTACCACACGCATCCCGGAGATCCACCAAGTCCCCCGGCATATCGCCATCATCATGGATGGCAATGGCCGCTGGGCCAAGAAACGCCTGATGCCCCGGGTTGCAGGCCATGCCCAGGGGGTGGAGCGGGTGCGGGACATGGTGCAGGCCTGTATCGAACGGGGCGTGGAATACCTGACCCTGTTCGCCTTCAGCTCGGAAAACTGGCGCCGCCCGGTGGATGAGGTCAACCGCCTCATGGAGCTCTTCGTCATGGCCCTGGAGCGGGAAGTAGGTCGGATGGCCAGGAATGGCGTGCGCCTGAGGGTGGTGGGGGATCTGACCCGCTTCGATGGCCGGCTGGGCCAACTCATTACCCAGGGTGAGGCCCGGACAGCGGATAACGGGCGCTTGACCCTCACGGTTTGCGCCAACTACGGTGGCCGCTGGGATATGCTGAATGCCATGAATGCCTGGCGCCGGGACCACCCTGAAGCCGACAATATCAGCGAGGAAGACTTGGCCCCCTATCTGTCCATGGCCTATGCCCCGGAGCCGGATCTATTCATCCGCACCGGTGGTGAAAAACGCATCAGCAACTTCCTGCTTTGGCAGTTGGCCTACACGGAGCTGTATTTCACCGACACCCTCTGGCCCGATTTCAGTCCCCAGAACCTGGATCAGGCCATTGCCTCCTATCAGAAGCGGGAACGCCGTTTCGGCCGGACCAGCGAGCAGCTCAAGGAAAGCTGAGCAGACCTTGCTCACTCGCATCCTCACCGCCCTGCCCCTCATCGCGGGCTTTCTCGCCACCCTGTTTCTGGCTCCCTCGGGCCTGTGGCTGGGGCTCATGAGCCTGATCCTGTTTCTCGGGGCCCTGGAATGGGCCGCCCTGGCCAAGCTGGGCAAGACCGCCGGTCTGCTTTATGCCTTCGTACTGAGCCTGGTGGCCCTGGGGCTGCACACCCTGGTGCCTGAAGTCACCTGGACGTATTGGCTCTCCCTGGCCCTTTGGTTGGGGGTGCCCGTGGTGTTATGGCGGGAATGCTCCCTGCGCAATGTCACCCTGCTACTGACTCTGGGCCTGCTCGTGCTTGTTCCCACCTATCTGGCCATTCTGCAGCTGCGCGCACAGTCTCCCGGCCTGCTGCTGGCCATCGTGGCCTTGGTGATCGTGGCCGACAGCGCCGCCTATTTCAGCGGCCGCCGCTTCGGCCGGCACAAACTGGCCCCCCGCATCAGCCCGGGCAAGACTCGCGAGGCGGCCCTGGGGGCCTGGCTGGGGATATCGCTTTATACCGGTATCCTGTATGTCTTCCGGCCCGAGACGCTGACCACCGGCTGGTTGTACGTCCTCCTGGCGGCCTGGGCCCTGTTCGTGCTCTCCGTGCTGGGGGACCTGTTGGAGAGCTGGATCAAGCGCCAGGCCGGGGTCAAGGACAGCGGCACCCTGCTGCCGGGTCATGGCGGGGTCCTGGACCGCATCGACAGCCTGACGGCCACCCTGCCCGCTGCCTGTCTTTTCTATTCCTGGATGTCATGAAGAACCTGACCATACTGGGTGCCACCGGCACCATAGGTGTGAACACCCTGGATGTGGTGGCCCGCCACCCCGACAAATTCAGGGTGATCGCCCTCACCGGCCAGATCCAGCTGGAAAAACTGGCTGAGCAATGCCGCCATTTCCAGCCCAAATACGCCGTGGTGATGGATACGGACAAGGCCAAGACCTTGGCGGCCATGCTGTCCGGTCTGCAGACCCGGGTCCTGGCCGGGGTGGAGGCCCTGGAACATGTCTCCACTCTGGCAGAGGTGGACAGCGTCATGGCCGCCATAGTGGGTGCCGCGGGCTTGCGTCCGGCCCTGGCCGCAGCCCGGGCCGGCAAGCGCGTACTCCTGGCGAACAAGGAGACCCTGGTCATGGCCGGCCGCTTCTTCATGGAGGCAGTGCAGGAACATGGCGCCACCCTGTTGCCCATCGATTCCGAACACAACGCCGTGTTCCAGTCCATGCCCGCGGGCTACGACGGCAACCTGGCGGCCCATGGCGTGCGCCGCATCCTGCTCACCGCCTCCGGCGGCCCCTTCCGCACCCGGGCGGTGGAGACCCTGAAGGATGTGAGCCCGGAAGAGGCCGTGGCGCATCCCAACTGGGTCATGGGGCGCAAGATCTCGGTGGATTCCGCCACCATGATGAACAAGGGCCTGGAGGTCATCGAGGCCAGCTGGCTGTTCAACGCCCGTCCGGAGCAGATCGACGTGGTGATCCACCCCCAGAGCATCATCCACAGCATGGTGGAATATCTGGACGGCTCGGTGCTGGCCCAGCTCTCCAATCCGGACATGCGCACCCCCATCGCCCATGCCCTGGCCTACCCCCAGCGGGTGGAGGCCGGTGCCACCTGGCTGGATCTGGCGGCCATCGGCAATCTCACCTTCGAGACCCCGGACCATGCCCGCTTCCCCTGCCTGCAACTGGCCTATCAGGCCCTGGCAACAGGGGGGGCCGCTCCTGCCGTACTGAATGCCGCCAATGAAGAGGCCGAGGCCGCCTTCCTGGACAAGCGTCTGCCCTATCTGGGCATTGCCGCCACCCTGGAGACCGTTCTGGAGAAAATGGCCGACCACGGCGCCGCCAATCTGGAGGAACTGAGCGCCGCGGATGCGGCGGCCCGGCGTCTGGCCCGGGAACACATGGCGAGTGTGCAGGTGTAGCGTCCCGGCCTTGTCCAACAAGGTATGCCATACATGACCACCATCCTTGCCTTCCTCTTCACCCTGGCTGTGCTCATCGTCTTTCACGAGTTCGGCCATTACCTGGTTGCACGTCTGGCCGGGGTCCGGGTCCTGCGCTTTTCCGTGGGCTTCGGCCAGGTCATGGCCCGACGCCAGGATAGGCACGGCACGGAATGGGCCCTGTCCGCCATCCCCCTGGGGGGCTATGTGAAGATGCTGGACGAGCGGGAAGGCCCGGTCCCGGCAGATCAGTTGCACCAGGCCTTCAACCGCAAGGGGCTGGGGGCCCGGGCCGCCATCGTGGCCGCCGGCCCCCTGGCCAATTTCCTCCTGGCCATCCTGCTGTTCTGGGGCCTGTTCATGCTGGGAGTGCCGGTGAACAAACCCGTGTTGGGGGAACCCAGCCCCAAAAGTGCCGCTGCCCTGGCCGGCATCCAGGCCGGGGAGACGGTATTGAGTGTCAATGGCGAGAAGGCCCAAAGCTGGCAGGACCTGCACTGGCTGGTACTGAAGAACGCCCTGCGCGGCGAGGTCTTCAGTCTTGCGACCACGGATGCCGCCGGCCACTACAACGAGCGTCGCCTGTTGCCCGACGTGAGCCAGGAGAGCCTGGAGGCCAATCCCCTGGGGGCCCTGGGCCTGGTGCTTTACCTGCCTCCCCTGCCACCGGTGATCGGTCAACTGGTGCCGGACAGCCCGGGCCAGCGCGCGGGTCTGCACAGCGAAGATCGCGTTCTGGCGGTGGAAGGGCGGGCCATTGATCAGTGGCACGAGCTGGTGCAGGCGGTCCGCGATGCCCCAGGTCGGCCCCTCAGCCTGGAGATCCAGCGGCAGGGTGTCTCCCAGCTGATCCAGGTCGTGCCTGATGCCGTACAGGAGGGGGAAGACAGCGTGGGCCGCATCGGTGCCGCCCCCAGGATCGATCCCGAGCTCCTGGCTCCGTTCCGGGATGAAGTCCGTTACGCCCCCCTCCAGGCCCTGCAGCGGGCCCTGGCGCGCACCTGGGAGCTGGCCACCTTCAGCCTGGAGATGTTGGGGCGCATGCTGGTGGGCCAGGCCTCTCTGAAGAACCTTTCGGGGCCCATCACCATCGCCGACTATGCCGGCCAGTCCGCCCAGAATGGTTTGAGCAGTTTCGTGGGCTTTCTCGCCCTGGTGAGCATCAGTCTGGGGGTGCTCAATCTGCTGCCGGTGCCGTTACTGGATGGTGGGCACTTGCTGTATTATTTTGCGGAATTTGCGACCGGCCGGCCTGTGTCCGAACAGGTGCAGGAAATCGGCCAGAAAATCGGCATGGGACTGCTGGCTCTGTTGATGTTCTTCGCCTTGTACAACGACCTACAACGACTGTTTGCCGGATGACTGATCCCATGCGCGCCTTCCGCCCCAGCCTGCTTGCCCTGGCCCTCTGGGGCAGTGTGTTCGCCCCTGCCGAAGCCCAGGAATTCGCACCCTTCCAGGTCCAGGATATCCGGGTAGAGGGCATCCAGCGCACCGAAGCCGGTACCGTGTTCAGCTATCTGCCCGTCAAGGTGGGTGACACACTCACCCCGGACCGGGCCTCCAATGCCATCAAGGCCCTATACGCCACGGGCTTTTTCAAGGATGTGCGTCTGGAAGTCAGTAATGACGTGCTCATCGTCCTGGTGGAAGAGCGCCCCGGCATCGCCAGCGTGAGCTTCAACGGCATGAAGGAATTTTCCAAGGACGACATCACCAAGGGGCTCAAGGATCTGGGCCTGGCGGAGGGCCGCATCCTGGATCGTTCCCTGCTGGACAAAGCGGAACAGGAGCTGAAGCGCCAGTATTTCAACCGCGGCATGTACGCGGTCTCGGTGAAGGCCACCACCACCCCTCTGGAGCGCAATCGGGTGGCGGTGGGCTTTGACGTCACCGAAGGGGACATCGCCAAGATCCGCGCCATCAACATCGTGGGTGCCAAGGTCTTCAAGGAAAAGGACCTGCTCAAGCTCTTCAACCAGGGCACCAGCGGCATGATGAGCTGGTGGACCAAGAACGATCAGTACTCCAAGCAGAAGCTGGCCGGCGACCTGGAGACCCTGCGCTCCCATTACATGAACCAGGGCTATCTCGAGTTCGGCGTGGAATCCACCCAGGTGTCCATCACCCCGGACAAGAAGGACATCTACATCACCATCAACATCAAGGAAGGCGAGAAGTACACGGTCAAGGACATCCAGATGGCGGGCAACCTGCCCATCCCCGAGGAAGAGCTGAAAAAACTGGTGTCCCTGAAGGTGGGCGACGTGTTCTCCCGGGAGAAGCTGACGGAGTCCACCAAGAGCATGGGTGACCGGCTGAGTAATGACGGCTATGCCTTTGCCAACGTCAATGCCGCCCCGGAGCTCGATGCAGGGTCCCGCACCGCCGCCTTCACCTTCCTGGTGGATCCAGGCCGCAAGGTCTACGTGCGCCGCATCAACGTCACCGGCAACACCCGCACCAAGGATGAGGTAATCCGCCGCGAAATGCGCCAGATGGAAGGCGGCTGGTATGCCGCCGATAAACTGAACCGCTCCCGGGAACGGGTGGATCGTCTGGGCTATTTCAAGGAAGTCAGCATGGAAACGCCACCGGTGCCGGGCACCACGGACCAGGTGGACGTGAACATCAACGTGGAGGAACAGGCCACGGGCAATCTCATGCTGGGGGCGGGTTTCTCCAGCTCGGAAGGCCTGGTGCTGGCGGGCTCCGTATCCCAGGACAACCTGTTCGGCACGGGCAACCGCCTGTCGGTCAACCTGAACAGCGGCAGCATCAACTCCTACTACGGCCTCTCCTTCACCAACCCGTATTTCACCCAGGATGGCGTGAGCCTGGGCTACGACCTCTACAAGCGCAACGTGGACACCACCAGCTCCCGCCTGTCGTCCGTGGCGGATTACGGTACCTCCACCCTGGGCGCGGGTCTGCGCCTGGGGGTCCCCATCACGGAATTCGACACCATCCATCTCGGTGCGGCCTATGAGCGCACCCGTCTGGATTTGACCACCTCGGCGCCGGAGCTCTTTTTCGACTTTGCCGAGGACTATGGCGCCAAGTGCGGAACCCCCGGTAGCCGCAGCAGATGCAAGGTCACTACCGACACCCTGCGCCTGGAAGCCGGCTGGGCCCGGGATTCCCGGGACAGCCTGCTGTATCCCACCAAGGGCACCTACCAGCGCGCCTTTGCCGAGTGGGGCTCTCCCGTGGGCGATCTGCAGTACTACAAGCTGAACTACCAGTACCAATGGCTCACCCCCCTGACGCGCAACATCAGCCTGCTCTTGAATGGTGAAGTGGGTTATGGCGATGGTCTCAAAGGCAAGAACATGCCGGTATTCCGCAACTTCTTTGCCGGAGGCATCGGCTCAGTGCGGGGCTTCGATTCCAGCGCACTGGGACCCAAGCAGCTCAACAGCAGCGGCTCCTCCTACTCCATAGGTGGCGACACACGGGTGGTGGGCAATGCGGAGCTGCTCTTCCCCTTCCCGGGCATGGGCAACGACCGCTCCGTGCGTCTGTCCGCCTTCGCTGACCTGGGCCAGGTCTTCGGCCCGGGGGACCTGAAAGGGCGCTACAGCAAACTCAGCACTTCGGAATTGCGCTACTCTCTCGGCCTGGCCGTAACTTGGTATTCCCCCATGGGACCCATCAAGCTGTCACTGGCCCAGCCCATCAATGCCGCCAAGGACGATGACAAGCAGATGTTCCAGTTCCAGTTGGGGAACGTATTCTGACTCAGGAGTTCAACTTGAAACGCATCCTCCCTCTCCTCCTCACCGCCCTGTTTCTGTCGGGTTTTGGTCAAACGGTTGCCGCCCAGGCCGACACCAAGATCGGTTTCGTCAATACGGAACGGGTCTTCCGGGATTCCCAACTGGCCATCAATGCCCAGAAAAAACTGGAAAAAGAATTCCAGGGACGTGAGCGGGAAATCGAGAAAATGGTGAAACAGGCCCGGGATCTGCAGACCTCTCTGGAAAAAGAGGCCCTGACCATGTCGGAGGCCAACCGCAACAAAAAACAGAAGGACCTGGCCCTCCTGTCCCGGGATATCCAGAACGCCCAGCGCGCCTTCCGGGAAGATCTGAACCAGCGCAAGAACGAGGAGTTCAGCACCGTCCAGGACCGGGCCCGCAGCATCATCATGCAGATCGCGGAACGGGAAAAATTCGATCTGATCCTGGAAAACGTGGTGTATGCCAGTCCTAAGGTGGACATCACCGAACGCGTCCTGAAGGCCCTGGACAGGTAATTTCCAGTCATGACCGCCCTGACCCTGGCCGCGCTCCAGGCCCAGTTGGGGGGCAGGATCCTGGGGGATCCTGGACGCGTCGTCAGTGGGGCCGCCTCCCTGGAGAATGCACGCCCCGAGCAACTCAGTTTCGTCGTCAGCCGCAAATTCCTGGACCAGGCCCGGGCCTCCGCCGCCGGTGTGCTACTGGTGCCGGAAGACTTGGCCGACGATCTGGAAGTGGACAGGCTGGTGCTGGCCAATCCCCATGCCGGGTTTGCCCGGGCCCTGGACCTCCTGCATCCCGCTCCCCTGCCCAACCCGGGCATCCACCCCGCCGCCGTGGTTTCCCCCCTGGCCCGCATTGGCCAGGATGTGCGTGTCGGCCCCTGTGCCGTGGTGGAGGCCGGTGCCGTCATCGGCCGGGGCTCCATCCTGGGGGCCCATAGCTATGTGGGCCCGGATGTGCACATGGGAGAGGATTGCCTGCTGCATCCCCGTAGCACGGTGCTGCACGGCTGTCACCTGGGCAACCGGGTCGTCCTGCACCCGGGCTGCGTCATCGGCGGGGATGGCTTCGGCCTGGCCTGGGAGGGTGACCACTGGCTCAAGGTCCCCCAGGTGGGCCGGGTGATCCTGGGGGATGACGTGGAGGTCGGAGCCAATACCACCGTGGACCGGGGTGCCCTGGACGACACCGTGCTGGAAGACGGCGTCAAGATCGACAACCTGGTGCAGATCGCACATAACTGCCATATCGGTCGCCAGACGGCCATTGCCGGCTGTGCGGGGATCGCCGGCAGCACCAAAATCGGTGCCCGTTGCCAGCTTGCCGGTGCGGCCATGATCAGTGGACATCTACGCATCTGTGACGGGGTCACCGTCTCCGGGGGCAGCCTGGTGGCCAAGGACATCCTCACGCCCGGGGTGTATACCTCGGTCATGCCCCTCATGCCCTACCCGGACTGGCGTCGCAATGCGGCCCATTTGCGCCATTTGGACAGCCTGGCCAAACGCGTCAAGGCCCTGGAAAAACAACTGCAAAGCAAGGAATAAGCCCATGGCATCCATGGATATCACCCGGATCATGAAGGTCCTGCCCCACCGCTATCCGTTTCTGCTCATCGACCGGGTGCTGGAGATGGTGCCCAACGAGCGCATCGTGGCCATCAAGAACATCAGCATGAACGAGCCCCAGTTTCCGGGCCATTTCCCCAACCACCCGGTGATGCCCGGGGTGCTGATGATCGAGGCCCTGGCCCAGACCGCCGGCGTGCTGGCCTTCAGCAGCAGCGACAAGGACGTGGGCGAGAACAGCGTCATCTATTTCGTCGGCATCGACGGGGCCCGTTTCAAGCGCCCGGTGGTCCCCGGCGACCAGTTGCGCATGGAGGCCAGCATCCTCAAGGTCTCCCGGGGGATCTGGAAATTCGCCGCCAAAGGCACGGTGGATGGCCAGCTGGCCTGTGAGGCCGAGCTCATGTGCACCCTGAAAAAGCTGGACTGAGATCCGCTATGGCCCGCATCCACGCCACCGCCCTGGTCGACCCCGGTGCCCGCCTGGGTAATGATGTGGAGATCGGCGCCTACACCCTCGTCGGTCCCCATGTGCAGATCGATGAAGGCACCCGGGTGGGGCCCCACAGCGTCATTACCGGCCATACCCGCATCGGGCGCAACAACCGCATCTTCCAGTTCGTCTCCCTGGGAGAAGAGCCTCAGGACAAGAAATACGCTGGTGAGCCCACCCGCCTGGAAATCGGCAATGACAACCTGATCCGGGAATTCTGCACCTTCAATACCGGCACCGTGCAGGACCAGGGCGTGACCCGCATCGGCAGCCACAACTGGATCATGGCCTATGTGCACATCGCCCATGACTGCGTGGTGGCCGATCACACCATCTTTGCCAACAATGCCTCCCTGGCGGGTCACGCCCACATCGGGGATTACACCATCCTGGGCGGTTTCACCGGGGTGCACCAGTTCTGCCGCGTGGGGGCCCATGTCATCACCGGCATCGCTTCCGTGGTGCGCCAGGACGTACCCCCCTATTTCACCGTGGCAGGCAGCCCGGCCCAACCCCATGGCATCAACTCCGAAGGCCTGAAACGCCGGGGCTTCAGCGCAGAGGCCATCAGCGCCATCAAACGGGCCTACCGTACCCTGTACAAGTCCGGACTGAGCTTGCGGGACGCCCAGGAGGGCATCGCCCAGGAAGCGGCCCAGGTGCCGGAACTGGCCATCCTGGCCGATTTTCTCGCCCAGCCCGGGCGCGGCATCGTCCGTTAAGCCCGCCGGAGCCCGAGGTGAGGCCGGACCTGGCAAGGGAGGGGCTGGGAGTGGATGTGCCCGCCTTCAAGGCATCCGCCCTGGCCT